>JBNMJP010000005.1:0-30530 GCA_050873905.1 Jutongia sp.
AACCAAAATGTGATCGTTCCCAGATCCAGTCCCCCTACCACTTCAGCAAAATAATTTCCAATCATTTTAATTCGTATTATATTAATAAATCCTTCTCTTTCCTCCGACCATTCTCCTGTCTCCTCAAATTCAATCAAATCAAATGTAAATAAATCTGGAAAATACTGTTCCTTTACCTCATCATAATAATCATTATTTTCCACAGTAAAACTAACATTTGTAACATCTTCTGCATCCCACATTTCAAACTCTAATATGGTTTCATCCTGTTCTAAATTCAACGAGTTAGAAATACAGTCTATTCCAAAATGTTTATATTTTTTTTCATATATTCTTCTTTCATAATCCATTACTCTATCAGCAGGGTATTTTTCAAGTAAGTTCATAATATAATTTGCTTTTTCATTATTTGAATCAATATACCAAAACAACTCCTGCATTATTGCTCCCCATACTTCTTTGTATGTAGAAAGAACAATCCTAGGACTAAATAAGACATCTGTTCTTTCTTTTATCTTGTCTGCATCACCCACATTCCAATTTTTTCCATATAATTCTCTAAACTCATCTAACGGAGAAAAAAATTCTTTTTGAAAACAATCATAAAGAGAAAGTTCTTCTTTCACCATTTGCCATTCACTATTTTCATCATATACCTCATGATACCAAACTACTTGACCCAGATCAGAGAGATCAATCGTATAAACTTCCTTCCACTCTTTCCAGTATTCATGCAGTTTTCTTATATTTTCCGAATATTTTAACTCTGGATACTTTTGAAATAATTTGTGTAAAATACAATCTACATCACTCGCAAATTCCTCTATGTTTTTTCTAGTTACATACTTATCCGATTTATAATTTTTTTCTGTACATTTTAAAACTCCATTAAGAAAATTACTATAATCCTCCAATCCTTTTGAAGTTGTATATTCTTTTTTACTCATATAGAACCGCGAAGAACTAATATCCTGTAGGAATGTACTAATAAATATCAGTTTGTTTTTTATTTCCTCTTTATCAAAGACTTTCTTTTCCATGCTCTCTTGTTCTTTATTTACAGATATTTTATTCCCACATTTATAGCAAAAATTTGAATCATCACTAATCTGCGTACCACACTTTGAGCAAAACATAACCCCTTCCTCCTTCTCTGTTTTCAAAGACTTTAGATCGCCTTAAAATATTATTTTCATAGTTATATATTTAGTAGATAATTTGACCTGTTCATCGATAAATTATAATTATTAGGGCTAAGCCTTAACAATAATTACAACCGTTTATTTCCATTTGAGGATTTCGACATAATTAATTGTTTCAAAAAACATTTGACACTTAAAATCAATTTTTATTTACTTTAATCATTAAAATTTATTCGTCAGAACCAAATACACTGATTTCCATTTCGTCACTTATCTTTGTTTCTATATTTGTAGCAAACAAAATAGTTATGTTCGTCCAAAAATGTTTCAGGTTAATCATTTCAGGTGTATAGTTACTGATGGCCCTAATTTGAATTTTGGAAACAAAACTTTCTCTCCTGGCTGACCAATCCACATTTTGTTCATATTTTATCATTTCAAATTCAAATAATTCCGGATAATAATTACCATTTACATCATAATAATCATTGTCATCTATATCGAACCCAATTTGTGTTACATCATCAGCATCCCACATCTCAAACGACAATATGTTATCTTTTTTATTTATGCTGAGTATATTAAATCCCTCACCGCTATCAAAATCCACGCCAAAATGTTTATATTTTTTCTCATATATCGTTCTATCATAATATATTGCCTTATCCGCTGGATATTTGTTTAATATTTCTTCTATATCTCTTTCTTGAATTTTTCCTATATCCAGCCAACCACAGATTATCTGATTAATAACAGACAACAATCCTCCGTAAAATGACAAAAAGAGACAACTCGTGTTAAGATTATCCGTTTTTTCTTTAATTTCCTCTGGTGAACCATCTTTCCAATTATTTCTATATTTTGATTTAAAATTATCAACCGGCGTAAAAAGTTCTTTTTTAAATGAGGAATAAACAGATCTCTTTTCTTTTATTTTTACAGGCATTCCCTCATGATTACTATCAGAATCTTCATATTCAAATTCCAGATGACCATCCTCTGTCAACTGAATCCCCCAATATGCTATATCATCAACACAATCCTGAAATTCTTTTATATATTTTATTTGTGGATATTGTATTAATATTTCATATAAAAATCCATCCACATTACTTGCATATTCCTCAATCGTTTTTCTTGTTACATATTTTTCCGAAACATATTTTTCATCCAAACACATCAATACCTTTTCCAAAAAATCACAATATTTGCATATTCCCTCAGAAGTAGTATATTCCTTCTTGTTCATATCAAAATTTGAAGAAATAATATCACTCAAGAAGGTATGTATATACCACAATCTGTCCGTTACTCCCCCTATATTACAATCATTCTCCTGTTCAATATTATTTTCTACGCTCTCTTGTTCCTTATTTACAGATATTTTATTCCCACATTTATAACAAAAATTTGAATCATCACTAATCCGCGCACCACACTTTGAACAAAACATAACCCCTTCCTCCTCTGCTTTCAAAAGCTTCAAACCACCTTAAAAAGAATCAGCAAGAAAGCCACTTTTTCCCATTTTAACTTTCTTGCTGTTTTCCTTTAATACAAAAGCCTAACTGCTTTATTATCTCCATCCAACTACCTGACCATTTTGAATTACAATGATCTTTTTGCAGCCACTGCAGTTTCTGCTTCCATTTTTGGTTGTCCATATCGGAAATGCTTTTCCACAGTATGGACATGCACCCATAGGTAATGCCATGATATTTCCTCCTTTCCTTTTATAAATATTCCAAGCGTTTTTCAAACTGAAAGCACAAACTATTTGCTTGATGCTTTCCGTTTGTCGCATCTTTGGCACATAAGCCCTCTCCTCGTATCGCTTTTATGTCTCCCGTTCTATAATTAACCTTTGGTCGGGATCCCAGCCAATATTTACAAAGAGCACATACATTATCCTCTCTACAATTCATTTTTTCTCCTTATAATTTACATTCGAACCATGGACATGTTGCCTGAGATTCTACATTTCTATTTGCTTTTCTCTGACATGGTTTTGCAATTTTTGTTTTATATTCCCATACGTCTCTAGTTCCTCTTTTAGGGGAAATCGCCTCATTCGTTGGATCATAATAATATCGACAGAACGCACATTTTCTCATTCCTGTTGATCCCTTTATTGCTCCCAAAGTAACCATAATATACCTCCCTTCTCAACTGATTCCGATACAATCCACGTTTTTTACCATTCCACAAAATTTTCAATTAATTCCGTAGCATCAATCAATTTTTGCACCATCTCAAATGCCTGGTCTCCAACTTCCTTAGGAATTGCCAACATTTTTCCCAAAGATTCCACAAATTCCTTTTCGCGACTGTCATAAACACCATCAATGATTGCAACGGTTATTAATTCGATAAATATAATCTTCTTCTCTTCAACAGACATTTCATTATTGATCATTCCTGCCAATTCTTTTATGTCCACATCAGAATCATATTCTATAGGTTCCAGTCCCATTTCTTCACAATGATTCTTTACAATCTTCTTTTCGGTGTCACTATATTCGCCATCAATATGAACCAATATAGTTTCCAACTGTAAAAACAGCTTTTTATTCTTATCCTGCAATCTGTTTAAAAGCATTTTTCGTCCTCCTTCTATTTCGTTGTATTATTGTCCTCTTTTGCACATTCACTTAAAAAAGCAAACACATTTTCAATAATGATCTGTTTTGTTTTTTCTTTTTCAACCTTGATATCTGCCGCTGCTCTTTCGCGTGCAATCATGGTTTCATTCTGACTTATCTCTAAATCCTTCCCATTTCCATCCATATTCATAGCACCATCCATAACAGCCAACAAAAGTTCTCCTAACATAAAACCGCCTCACTTTCTTAAAATAAAATTGTATAGAAACATGTACACGTTCAAAGTATGCATGTTCTAAGCTCTCTTATTTATGCTAATGTTTCCTTAAATATTTGATGATTTTTCTTATCCCTTTCCGTCACCACTTTCACCGCAAATACCACATGTTCAAAACAGTTAAATTTGCATAAATTATTTTTGAATATATCTGCCACATCTTCCGGATGATTTCCAAATGCCCCACACCCCCAGGCTCCAAGTATCAATGTATTGTACCCAAGGTTCTCTGCCAGACAAAGTAACTTATATATTCTCCGATTCAAAATTTCCGTTGCATTTGCAACAGCTTCTCTGACCGGAGATGCCATTGTAAGTACAGATACCTTCACCGGATCAATGTCCTGATAATTTTCGTCCTTAATGATATAAACATACGGCGAATAAACAGCTGTATCAGAACCAATTGCACCCAAATTATTTTTTCGATTGTAACTGTAAAATGGATATGCCTCCTCTGATATCAATGATTGATATAAAGTTGAGGTCCGGCACAAATCTTCCTCTTGTGCCATTGCACCAATACGAACACCCCCTCCCTGTGATACAGAATTAGCAAAATTCAAAACCAACACATCCTTATCTTTATTTTGATTCTTCAATCTGCGTGCCGCCTGAAAAGAGTCCTCTTTTGACACGGATATTTGTATATCACCCATCTGGTCTTGATGATTCCGACTAATCCTTTCCAATGCTTCAACGTCATAATATTTCGCTACACGCCAGTCTGTCTGCTTTAAATTATTGCTTTTATCTAAAGTGTCCATAAAAATTTGTACATTACTGTCACCGGCAGCTTCCACAAAATTCACCTCCCAAAATGCATTTTTAATTCTCCCCGCCCTCGATCACCTCCGAAAACAGATACATATCCTCTTCTGCAAAGCATTCCATAAGCACATGATCCAGCATGTAATTCTGGTCTATTTTACGCATGCCACACATTTCCAGAATCCCATCCGCATATTCCCGGAACTCCTCCTGTGCCTCTTTCTGATTGTACGTTTTATCGTACAGCAACGAATACTCTTCCAGATGCCGGTAGATAATGTACTGTGCCAGTACCAACAGATCGGAACGTCCGATCAAATGTACTCTCTGACGGAATTTTTTCAGTTCTTTTTCTTTTTTCTGACGCTGTTTTTCATCGGTCTCTGCCGCCAGCTCCATCTGCAGTATCATTTGCTTCTCCTTAAGAACTGCCATATTGAGAAGCTCCGATATGTACTTCCGGTCAACCCGCTTCAACTCGCCGCCCAATGCATTATAAAGTGCATATCGTTCCTGATGCTTGTCCCTGCCCGGCATGGTAGAATATATCTCCAAAATCAGATCACTCATGCGATCCTGTGGCGCATATGCCATAGAAGCCAGCTTTCGGATTTCCCTGGCATCCTCCGGTGAGATGCATTTCTTTTTGGAACGAAGTCTGTTTTTCACAAACCGTTCAATTTCCTGGTCATTATTGACATTTTTATTGCCATGTTCATTCTGCCACTCAAAAAATCCCGCTTCATCCAATGCCCGCGCCAGCGCTTCCTTGACATCCTTACGCAGAAAGATCAGACACTGTTGCAAAAGCTCCCGGTAACACTGCAGATTTGTCAGACTATAGCCTTTAAAATATCTCTGATGTTTACACATCCAAACAACAAACTCCTCCTCGGAATACTCCTTCACGAAGATGTATTGCTCACGAATCCAGTTTGTGTTGCTTTCCTGCTCCCATTTTCCCCTGTTTTGTGCTTTCTGCTCATAAAAATCAATCATTTTCCGGCATATATCACACCCCTTTCGATGTTCCAGACAATACCGGATGATAAATTCCCGGTAATCGCTCATCTGAAAGCCCGGCTGTGAGATCCCCTGTTTGAGATATTCCTCTGTTTCTTCCGGAGACAATCCTGCCGCCAATGCAATCTTAAATATCTGCTTTCTGGACGGAATACTTCGTTCCGGATCCAGTCCAAACCATCGTCGTATGGTCTGCCGGTTCGCCACATCCGAACGCTTTACTTCATAATAAAATTTACGATATGCGATTTTCCTTTCTTTTTCATGAATATCGCCAATATCCTGACCACTCCAACGAACCGTGATAAAATCATCAAACCGGTGATAAAATTTTTCTGTCATATTACAATATAGTTGTTTATAATACGTCTCCTTCATTCTGTATTCTCCTTTGATCTGCTTTCTTTAGTATAAATAAACAACTCCATGACCTAACAATATCATAGAGTTGTCTGATTTGATTTATTTTTTTGTCGTTTTTTATCAAACTCTGTCTACTGCAGCAACTCGTCCAGATTTCCCTCAAACTCCTGCTTTTTCTGACTTTTCCCACGGGGAGCCGGTGTTTTGGCGGGTTTCGCAGTCGCCACCGTTTTGTTTGCAGGAGTTACCGTTGCTGCCGGTCTGCCGGCATTGTTCTGAGAAGTGTTTTTCGTCTTAGATACTGTCTTCCCCGATGAGCCGGAAGTCCCCCGGCTTTTCTTTTTTTCCGCAGTCTTTGAAGTACCATGACCAGAGGACGACTTTCCTTTTTCTGCCGATGCTTTTGCCGGTGCCGCAGTTTCTTCTACATCTGTAGTCGCCATGGCGGCTGACGGCGGATCTGACGGCGCCTCTGTATCTGCGGCAGCCTCCTGCGTGGCTGCCGGAACCGGACTTTGATATCTCCCGGATTTCCCGCCACGGATCTTTCCCTTTCCAAGAGCAAACCAGAGACCTGCTGCCAAAGCCAGAACGACGATCAGGGTCAACGCAGAGGCGATCCAGGCTTTTTTTGTTCTGTCTTTTCCATGCAATGCCTCCGCCGCCTCTTTTCGCAATGTCTGCGTATGCCCCGACAGGATCTGATGGGGAAGCTCTTCTGTCCGAAACCACAGCTTTGCGGCAGCCGAATCTTTTTCCCCATAAAGTGCCCCGCAGAGTGCCGCCAGATTTTCATAGCGATCTTCCTTTTTTACAGCCAGTCCTTTCATAACCGCCTGAGACTGTTCCGGAGTCAGCCCGGTTCCATAGATTTCCCGCAGATCTGTCAGCCGGTCGCTGATCCAGCGTTCCATCGCATCCTCCGGCACCATTCCCGTGATCATAAAATACATTGTCGCACAAAGAGAATAGACATCCGTCCACGGACCCAGTTTTTCCTCTGCCCGGTACTGCTCCACCGGCACGAAACCTCTTTTGATCAGAACCGTGTGTTCTTTTCTGTCCGGATCCAAATGACTTGCCGCACCAAAATCAATGAGCTTCAGTTTTCCTTCGCTGGTGATCATGAGATTATCCGCACTGATATCGCGATGGAGAATTCCTTTTTCATGAATCCTCTGCACTGACAAAAGCAGCGGCTTCATTCCTTCCAGCACCTCCGGTCCGCTCATGCGTCCATGCTGTGCGATATACTGTTTGACACTGATCCCGTGCACATATTCCATGACGATATAAGCAATGTCATTTTCTACAAAGTAATCCCTGACAGCAACAATTCCATCAAGATCATACAGGGATGCGGCAATTCTCGCCTCCCGCACAGCCCGTTCTCTGTCCTCTTCCGATTCTGCCAGATACTCTTTCACTGCCACATCCACCTGTACATTCATGTCCATGGCACGATAAGTAATACCAAAACCGCCTCTTCCCAGCACTTTTCCCAGCTGATATCTGCCCCGCAGCACCGTTCCTTCCGGCAAGGCTCCTTTTCCCTTCCGTTCATTCACTGTCCCTTTTATGGTACTGTCCCTTTTTTCGTTCTCGTTACTCATCTGGTTACGATTCCCTTTCCACTACTCATTTCACTGTATATCTTTTTTCCTTTTTGCAGCTTGTATGTCCGAATCTTAAAATAAAATTTCTTTCCGGAAACGGTATATTTAAATTTCAGTTTATTTTTCAATGCCGGCAGGCGATTTTGTGTCATTTTTAACTTCTTATAGGAACCTTTCTCCAGCTTCGCCCACACCTCGACATAATTACCGTAATGCTTTTTTATCTTTACCTGAATATAAGATTGGTTCTCTTTATTTTTCTTCCGGCTCAATGCAAAAACAGGCGCCGGAGCTTTTTGGGATGCCCTCATTATTCCCTTCGCCTTCGCCGATTTTGTTTTCTCCTGCGTCGATGCTTGTTCTGCTTCTTGTTTATTACCTGTCTTTGGTGTCGGTGACGCTTCTTCCCCTGCCGGAGTCGTGCCATCCGGTGTCTGTACCGGCTCCGCAGATGTCATTTCGTCCGCCCCCGGTGTCTGCGACGGTTTCACTTCCGCCGTTTTGTCCGGCTCCGGTGGCTGAGTCTTTTTTATCTCTGCCGTCATGGTCGGTTTTGGCACTGCTGTCGTCACCTTCTGCGTAGGCGCCGGACTTGCTGTCGGCTCCGGTGTCCTGTGCAGTTTCAACTTTCCGTCTTCTACCTCCCACACAGAAAGGGTATCAAAACCTCCCAGCGTAAAATGCTCATCCATATCTGCCGATGCGATCCATTGGTTCAGGCTTTCGCAAAGCTCCTCCGGCGTGCTCTCCCTGCCGTCAATACAGTGTTCCCTGTTGCCGGAGATCCATGTTCCGGTGACACTGTCTGCTTCTACCGCACCTTTCACCTCTGCAGCATTCCAGACATTGGATATTTCAGATGCGGGTCCCTTCTGGTATGCAGCGATCCCTGCTGCAGGACCTGATTTGGAAGAAACTTCTCCCCGGTTACCACAGTTCAAAACAGAAATCCCTTTCCGAAACATTCCCGGTCGGTGAAATATATAACCTACAATTCCTCCCGCCAGAAAATCTCCCTCCTCATGGCTTAACTGCCCGCCCCATAAAAGCCGGTCATCGCACCCTCCGGTCACAGATCCTTCATTGATACAATTCAGAATCTCACCACCTTCTATATTCCCGGTGATGCCACCGTA
Source organism: Jutongia sp. (assembly GCA_050873905.1). Lineage (GTDB taxonomy): Bacteria > Bacillota > Clostridia > Lachnospirales > Lachnospiraceae > Jutongia. Next base: position 8,932 of record JBNMJP010000005.1, read on the forward strand.
ATATCCATAATATCCCTCCACGTTTCCTTCGTTCACACAGGCATTGATCACACCGGATTCCTGAAATCCACAGATTCCTCCCACATATCCAAAGCTGACATCATTGTCGTAGGAACCCTTCGATTGTCGGACGGTCCCATAAAATCCACAGTTGTCTATGGCAAATCCGGCATCCATTCCATCGTAATAGATCAGTCCCACAATGCCGCCAACCGCCCAGAAACTTCCATTTAGCAGCGCATCACTGGTGCAATCCCGTATGCGGCTTACTGTATCCTCATAAAATTCTACGCATCCGACAATGCCACCCACGGCATATGCTTCCTCCTTCTCACTTCCGATGATACCGGAGGTATGGCAGTTTTGTATATTTGCACTCTTTGACTGCTTTCCGGTGATCAATCCGAGATTGTTGCCCATATACTGTCTTTCCCCGTCGATTCCTGTGGTATTGACAGCGAAGATATTGGCATTCACTGTTACATTGCTGATATTTCCATTCAGTTCTCCCACAAATCCTGCATTCGTAGGCGAAGAATCATTGACGGTGATCAACTGCACTGTCTCCGTCCGACACCCCCGAATCTCCTCTATATCATTTCCAAGAACACTTAAATTTTCCAGATTCTTTCCTATACCGAAATAATTTTTGATCACAACATTTTCAACACTTCCCACACCATAAAACAATCCCGTATCTGCCGTCTTGTTCAAAGATGTTTTACGTTGATACACTCCTTCAATGGCATGACCATTTCCCCGGTATGTATAACGATAGGTAAAGCCGTGCGAATCCCCGCCACTGCCCAGAGGCATCCACGATGCCGTCTTCCACTGATACTCGATAGCCGCCCCGGTAGCCGTCAGACTGCTGTAATACTGTCCATCCTCCACATCATAATACGCTTCCACATCCCCCTGATAAGATATCTCGATCCGATGATCGTCCTGTTTATAATCATAAGTATAAGGAGATATCTTAATGTCACAGGTCTGGTTAAAGATCACCCGTTCCGAATGATTCTCCAAATACTCCTGTGCTGCCAGCAGATCCTCCGCCGAGGATATGTTGATCACATTACTCGCTGCAACAATGCACATTCCTGCCGGAACAAGCTGTGTCAACAAAGAAAAAATCAGTATAACACTTCCGATAATCAAAAACTTCCCTGGTATCTTATAATGCAAGCTCTTCTCCTCCAAATTTACATAGATATTTTTATTTTAATGCAATTTTCCGGAAAAATCTATATATTATACAGCAAAAACAATTTTCAAAATGTTAGAAATAAAGCTTCATTGTATATAAGATTGACTTATTGCCTACAAAACCCTATAATTGATATAATTGGCACATTATGGCAATCAGCAATATCAAGGAGGAAATTTTAATCATGAGAAAGACATTCAAGAAACTTTTATCACTGACACTTGCGACTACGATGGTCGTTGGTCTTGCAGGCTGCGGAAATACTGCTTCCAACGGCGGCAGCTCTGATGCGGCAGGCAAGGGCGGATCCGGCAAGACATACACCGTTGGTATCTGTCAGCTTGTACAGCATGAGGCACTCGATGCCGCTACAAAGGGATTTAAAACCGCTTTGAAGGATAAGCTTGGAGACAAAGTAAAGTTTGACGAGCAGAATGCGGCCGGTGATGCACCAACCTGTTCTACCATCTGTACTTCCTTTGTTACCAACAATTACGATCTGATCCTCGGTAACGCAACCGCAGCATTCCAGGCTGCTGTTTCCGCTACAGATAAGATTCCGGTACTTGGTACATCCATTACTGATTACGGTACTGCTCTTGACATCTCCGACTGGAAGGGTGTGACCGATAAGAACGCTTCCGGTACGACAGACCTTGCTCCACTGGATCAGCAGGCAAACTGTATCGCAGAGCTGTTCCCGGATGCCAAGAACATCGGTGTCCTGTACTGCTCATCAGAGCCAAACAGTATCTATCAGTCAAAAACCATCACCAAGTATCTGGAGGACAAGGGATACAAAGTAAAGGATTATACTTTCTCTGATTCCAACGACGTTTCTTCTGTTACAAAGAATGCATGTGATGCTTCTGATGTGATCTATATTCCTACGGACAATACCGCTGCTTCCTGCACCGAGGCGATCAACAACGTTGCAGGCCCTGCTAAGACTCCTGTATTCGCAGGTGAGGAAGGTATCGCAAAGGGCTGTGGTGTTGCTACCCTGTCTATCAGCTACTATGATCTCGGATATGAGACCGGTGAGATGGCTTACGACATTCTTGTAAACGGCAAAGATGTTTCCAAGATGGAAGTACAGTCTGCTCCAAAGTTCACAAAAGAGTATATCGAAGATCGTGCAAAGGATCTGAATGTAACAATTCCTGACGACTACGAGAAGATTTCTGCTGAATAATCACATTGGAGACAGCGGGCAGTTGATTGCCCAGAAACGAGGAAAATATGTTTATATTAAATTATTTTGCTTCATTGAACCCGGTGGCATTTACCAATGCCCTGCCGGGTAATGTGGCACAGGGTCTGATCTGGGGTATTATGGCGCTGGGTGTTTATATCACCTTCCGTCTTCTGGATTTTGCAGACCTGACTGTGGATGGCTCCTTCGCAACCGGCGGAGCAGTCACCGTAATGATGACCATTAACGGACACAACATCTGGATCTCTCTGCTTTGCGCATGTATCGCCGGACTTCTCGCAGGTCTGTGCACCGGTCTGTTACATACGAAGCTTGGTATCCCGCCGATCCTTGCAGGTATTCTGACCCAGATTGCTCTTTATTCCATCAACCTGAATATCATGGACCGCCACGCAAATCAGGCACTGAGTATTGACAAGTATGATCTGATCATTTCATCCCGCCAGCTCAATCATGCGATCATCGTAGGCATCGTGTTTGCTATCGTATTGATCGCCCTTCTCTACTGGTATTTCGGTACGGAGCAGGGTTCCGCTATCCGTGCGACCGGTTGTAATCCTGCCATGAGTAAGGCGCAGGGAATCAATATCGATACCATGAAGCTGATCGGTCTGTCCCTTTCCAACGGAATCGTTGCATTGTCCGGCGGACTTCTGTCCCAGTACTCCGGTTTCTCAGATGTTAATATGGGACGAGGCGGTATCGTTATCGGTCTTGCCGCAGTCATTATCGGAGAGGTACTCGGAGATGCCATTCTTGGCAAACACATGGATTTCAAGGGACGTCTTACTTTTGTAGTTCTTGGCGGTATTATCTATTATGTGGTGATCGGTATCGTCCTGTGGCTGAAGATGCCTAGTGATGACCTGAAGCTTTTCACAGCTATCATCGTAGCGATCTTCCTTGCAGTTCCTTATCTGAAGGGAAAAAGTAAAAGCTCCTTCAAAAAAGCCGGCAAGCGTTCTGCTGCCGCTTTAAACAGCGTATCTGCAAAGGAGGGCAAATAAATGTTAGAGATTCGTAATGTACATAAAACCTTTAACCTGGGAACCATCAACGAAAAACATGCCTTAAACGGCGTTGACCTCACCTTAAATGAGGGGGATTTCGTTACGGTTATCGGTGGTAACGGTGCCGGAAAGTCCACCATGCTCAATGCTATCGCCGGTACATGGCCGGTGGATGAGGGTTCTATCCTGATCGACGGTGTGGATGTAACGGGGCTTCCGGAGTTTAAGCGCGCCTCCTTCCTGGGACGTGTATTTCAGGACCCTATGACGGGCACAACCGCAACCATGCAGATTGACGAAAACCTTGCCCTGGCAGCACGCCGCGGACAGCATCGTGGTCTGAAATGGGGTATCACCAAAAAGGAAAAGGCAAAATTCCACGAGCTTTTGAAAACATTGGAGCTTGGTCTGGAGGACCGCATGACCTCAAAGGTTGGTCTTTTGTCCGGTGGGCAGCGTCAGGCTGTCACTCTGCTGATGGCATCCCTTCAGAAGCCAAAGCTTCTCCTGCTGGATGAGCATACCGCGGCTCTGGATCCAAAGACTGCTGCAAAGGTATTAGAGCTCACCGACAAGATCATCGAGGAGAACCACCTGACTGCTATGATGGTCACACATAACATGCGTGATGCCATCGCACACGGCAACCGTCTGATCATGATGAACAACGGCCGTGTCATTCTGAATATCTCCGGTGAGGAGAAAAAGAAACTGACCGTAGAGGACCTTCTCGTAAAATTTGAGGAAGTATCCGGCGAGGAGTTTGATTCGGATAAGGCGTTACTGGGATGATCATCAACGCAAATAATCCGGTCCTCTGACAACTGTGTCAGAAATATACCGACCAAAGGCTGTATATCTGTTGATCCTTTATTGACAGATATACAGCTTTTTATTACTATATTTAGAAATATTCATCAGAAAGAGAGACTTTTTATGTACCATTTTGGAATTATCGGAGCAGGAAATATTGCTCATAAATTTATTGAAGCTGTCCGTATGACAAAAAACGCCGACGTAACAGCGGTTGCCAGCAAGTCTTTGGAGCGCGCCAGAGATTGGGCCCAAAAAGAGGGACTGAGCCGGTATTACGGCAGCTATGAAACACTTCTGGCAGATCCTGATATTGACATTGTCTATATCGCAACCTTATCCAACGCCCACTATGACAATATCATGGCGTGTCTGGAAGCCGAAAAACATGTAATCTGTGAAAAACCAATGACACAGACCGCTTCTCAGGCGCAGGAGGTGATTGCTCTTGCCGGGGAAAAGCAACTTTTTCTCATGGAAGGCATGTGGTCACGTTTTCTGCCAAAATCCCTCCGGGTACGCCAGTGGGTTCAGGAGGGCAGGATTGGAGAGCTTCATCTGATGCAGGCAAATATTGGCTGGAAAGCCGACAAAACCTATAATAAACGATTATTTTATCCGGAGCTTGGAGGCGGCTCCCTCTACGATATCGGAATCTATCCCATGGAGCTGCTGCCTTATTATGCAGATCAGAAGATCACCCAGATGCAGTTTTTAAAAAAGGATTATTCTACAGGAGTAGATGATATGGTCAGCCTGAATCTGCAGTTAGAGCGGTGCATTGCCAATATTCAATGTTCTTTTACCACCAAAATGCCGGAGGATGCTTATCTCTACGGCAGTGATGGTTATATCCACATCCCAAAGATCCATTTCGGTAACCGCGCCCGGCTGTACGATCTGGAAGACCGGCTGGTGGAGGATTTCCACGAAGGTCTGGATAACGGCTTTTATTATGAAGTATGCGAAGTCATCTCCTGCATTGAAAAAGGACATACGGAAAGCTCCATCTGCCCATTAGATATGACATATGAAAATGCAAAACTGTTTGATCAGGTCCTGCGCTCCAGATAGTGTATCCTTACAATTTACACGCTGTTACTCCTTTTTGAAAACTCTCTCCACCCCTTTTCCGTACAATGCCGCCAGCATCTGCTGAAATAATGTGGCGATCAGCACCGGAAAGATAGCTTCTCCAGGAAAAGAAGTAGTGGCGATCACAGCTCCGGCACTGATATTGCGCATTCCGGCTCCGTACATCATGGAAATCTGTGTCTCCCGGTCCTGATGGAACAAACGGGCGATCACAAGACCTGCTCCATAGCCACCTGCTGCCAGAAGTAACATAAAGACAGCCACCAGGATCCGCTGTCCGTTCATATGACGGACATATGGTGCAACCCCGGAGGAATTTGAAGCAACGACAAACATCAATGCCAGTTTGGAAAACGGTGCCAGCTTCGACGGCCATGTCTCTCTTACACGGTCCCCGCTGATCTGATTTAACGTCATCGCGGCGATCGCCGGAAGTGCCACCATAAAGACAAGCTGGCTGATCATATGGGTCATATCAATGTGAACCTTCGAGCCCACAAAGATACTAAGCGTGATGGGAATGATAAGTGGCGCCAGAACCGTATCCACCACCACAAGTGCCAGAGAAACCGCCAGGTTCCCGTCATAGATCATCACCCACATTAAAGCGCTGACTGCCGTAGGAACCGCAAATTCCAGCACCATTCCCGTAACCAGATCGGGATTGTTGGGAAATGCAAGATTTCCCACACCGCAGACGATCCCCGGAATCACCAGATGAAGCAGTGCCATCACGATCAACAGCGGTGCTGGGTTGCGAAATACATTTGCCACATCACGGAATCTGGATTTTAGGGCTCCGGTAAATGTCATAAACGCAAACACGTAAGGTACCAAAGGCACGCCATGCTTTGCAATCTGTGGAAACAGCACTCCGAACGACAGACACGCAGGCGTCACCAGCGCCATCCATTTTTCTATAAAGCTGTTAAATCGATATAATGTCTTCATCATGATGTCATCCTTTCATCTTATAAACGCAGACTTCCCACATCAAGTAGTGGCATGTGCCCATAATATTTCTTATGTCCGCAGTATAAAATATGATTTTTGCCTTGGATTTTTTGAATAACCGTAAGCTGTGACACCAAAATTGTCTTGTCACTTACGGATTTCGAAAAGTCTATATGCTTTGCTGTTTCGATGTTCGATGAACGTGTCTTCCCGTACGTGCCTCCGGGTGGGATTCAGGTGTTTCGTAAGGCACTTGCGCTCGCCACTACTTGCATCCTGTTTTAAAGGATGCTATGTAGTGCTGCGTAGCGCACTGTAGCGGGAGCGTGCCTGTCGAAATAGCTGATCCCACCCAGGAGGCCTGGTCGTCCAGACACGTATTCATCGAAACATTGCAAAGCAAAGACTTTTCAGAAATCCTACTGATCTGCGTCAATTTTGGTGTCACAGCTTCACGGTTTTGCCAGATATCCAGAGGCAAAAATCTATATTAACCTTCCATGGACATAAGAAATATTATGGGCATACCTGATTATTCAAGGTAGGAAGTCTGCGTTATAAACAGTTTGTGTGATTCCCTTATACACCCAAAAGCTCCATCAGATCTTCTCGGGTCATGCTGCCAAGACCGACATTTTCACCATTAATGATCTGATCTGCCAGATTCTTTTTTGTTTCCTGAAGCTTCACGATCTTTTCCTCGATCGTTCCCTTTGCGATCATCTTATAAACCGTCACCTTTTTGGTCTGGCCAATACGATGTGCCCGGTCCGTTGCCTGACTCTGCACTGCCACATTCCACCATGGGTCATAATGAACGACCACATCTGCTCCGGTCAGATTCAGCCCAACGCCTCCTGCCTTAAGTGAGATCAGGAAAACCGGTGTGTTATCCTCATTAAATTGCTTCACCATACTGAGCCTGTCCTGCTTTTTGGTCTCACCGGTAATTTTGTAATAAGCAATGCTTCTCTCCTGCAGGCTCTGTTCTATAAGTGCCAGCATGCTTGTAAACTGGGAAAACAAAAGTATTTTATGTCCTCCCTGAATGGCACTTTCGACCAGTTCAAGACAGGACTCCAGCTTTGCCGACTCGCCCCGGTAATTGTCAAAACACAGCCCCGGATCGCAACAGATCTGACGGAGTCTTGTCAGCTCCGCCAATATACGAAGTTTATCCTTCCTGAAATCCTCCTCACTGCTGCCGGCAAGCTCGTTTTTCAGGTGAACAACCTGTGCATCATACAGCTTTCTCTGCTGTCCCTCCAACCGGACGGTTCTCGTCTCCTCCAGCTTCTCCGGCAGATCCTTGAGTACATCCTGTTTCAGCCTGCGCAGAATAAACGGTCCGACCATTTTCTGCAGACGTTTCATTTTGTCCTCATCTCCCCGCTTGACGATCGGCGTTTCAAAATCCTTTTTGAAGGCATCATAGCTGTACAAAAATCCCGGCATCAGATAATCAAAAATGCTCCACAGCTCGCTCAGCCGGTTTTCGATCGGCGTACCGGTCAATGCAAACCGGCTCTTGCTCCGGATCAATTTTACCGCCTTGGCGGCCGCCGTCGTCTGGTTCTTGATGTACTGTGCCTCGTCAATGATCTCATAGAGAAATTCCTTTTCCTGATACTGGTCTATATCTCTCTTTAAAATATCATAGGATGTAACCAGCACATCTGCGTCTCCTGTCTCCAGAAGCATTTCCCGGCGTTCCTCTGCCTTTCCTGCCACAGCCTGCACCTTAAGCTGTGGTGCAAACTTTTCAAACTCTTCTGTCCAGTTATAAACAAGGGATGCCGGACATACTACTAATGAAGTATTATTTATTCCTTTTTCCTTTGCAGATAAAATGACAGATATCATCTGTAATGTCTTTCCCAGACCCATATCATCTGCGAGAATCCCTCCAAAGCCACACTGTTCCAAGGTTTTTACCCAGCGGAAGCCGTTCTTCTGATAATTTCTCATGACCTTATCCAGCTTTGCCGGCACCTCATAATCTGCCTCAGAAACAGATTTCATGTTTTTGATGATCTGTTTGAACTGCTGGTCTCTTGTATTATAGACCTCACTATGCTCCTCCAGCATCTTATCGAGATAAAGGGTACGATATAACGGCAGATGCATCTTTCCCTTCACGAACTCTTTCGGCGTCATGTGCATCGTTTCCATCATTTCAAAAAGCATCTGTAGAGAGGAATCCTCCAGCTCAATAAACTCTCCGGAACGGAACCGGTAATAACGACTGTGTTTTTTGTAATTCTTCAGAAGCTCTAAAAGCTCCTCCTGCGTCATATCCTGTGTGAGAAGCTCCAGCTCAAGCATACCGCCGGATACGCTGACTCCCACATTCAGGCTTGTCTTTTTGCGCGTATTGACATTCCGGAAACGCGTGGTGCAATATACATTGCCATGGGACGCCAGTGTCTCCACCCCCTGTGTAACAACGTCATATATTTTCTCTTCATCGCCGCCACAGCACAGACAGTCTCCATCCAGATCCACCGACGGAAACATCTGCTGCAGAAGATACAGCATTTCCTGCTCCTTTACCGGGACACGATACGCCTCCGGCTTCACATCTCTCCGGTACTGATCCAGACATGAGCATTTCCGGCTGCCATACTCTGCCATGACACGGCACTGCACATCATCATCGTCCGCATCCAGATAAAAGGAAAATTTCGTCTCCGGCAGCAGATACTGCTCTATGATCTCCGGTCTTTCTTCCACAATATCTGCATAATCCTCAATCTCCGGCAGAACACTGTAGTAAAAATCCGGCAGATTCCGGCGTCCCACCATAAAATACATCCCTTCATCATCGTCCAACCTTGTCAGAAACGGTTCCATTTTTTCGTAAAAATCATCCTTTGTCCGGCAAAGCTCTCCTCTCTCCCCGTCGATATAGTATACCCTGCCGGTTCCCACATACATCCGGGGCGCATCCATAAATACCTGAACTCCCTGAAATACGCCTTTCTCCTGAACCGCACAGATTCTGAGTTTTATTTTCGGATTTCTCTCTGTACATTGCAGCATAAGCTTTCTTTTATGATCACGATCTTCGTAGGAAATCCCCTTCTCCCCGATCAGTTCAAACAGCCGGTCGATCCTCCAGCCATACAAATCCAGTCTGGCCACTTTTTTGTTGATCCTCTGCCACGTTTTTTCCTCAATAACCCGAAACATTCGTTCTTCTTCTGCCACACAGTCCAGGATAAATTTCACCCATTTTCCGGAAAACGGTGTAAAGTTCTGTATTCCATGATTGATGACCTTACTGCTTCCATAAATCTCCGTTGAGGAATTCTTAACCAAATATGCAAAATGATACAGATCCTTCACAACAAACAGTTTGTCATCTCCCACCTTAAAGGAAAGGCCTATCTCCTCGTCCTTCAGGACAATCCTCGGTTCCAGAACCACCGAGCTTTCCTGGCGGCGGTTTTCTGAGATGATCTGGGAACGTCTCTTTTCTGCGAAGTTGTGGATCACCTTCACGGCGAGCTTGTCTGTGGCATCTAAGCGGCTGTGTTCCTTCAGATAATCAATAGCCATATCCAGAGCTGCTGCAATAAACCCGCAATTTGATTTTCGGGACCAGTAATAACGTGCTTCGTAACACTCGTGGCAGCTGCATTCCGCACGAAGTACTTTATCCTTTGACAAAAGAAGGTCAATATCCACAGGAGACTTTCGCCGGTATAGATTCTCCTGCCCACGAAACCGGAATGCACATGCCGGAGCATCTCCCAATGCACCTACATATCCATCTGATGCCTCCAATATTTTCAGATTCCGGTCCTTTTTGATCTGGTTTGCCCTCCGCCGGCTCTTCTCCGGAAGCTCCACCGAGGCACGAAGTGCCTTGAAATCGAAATATTGGTATACATCGCCCGCATGGATCCCTTTAGTGGAACTATCCTCCGTTTCTGTCTGCTGTTCTGACAGCACCTCATCATAAACAATTTCCGGAAGTTTTCTGATGTGCTCTGCTTTTCCTTTTGTCTGCATTTGTAACTCCTATCAACACGATATTATATATCAGTACACGATTTTTGTGCATCACACAGAGGGCAAATGATATTGTCCCTGTGTGTAAATGTATTTTGACTGTATTCCATTATAATCACTTATTTAAGACAAATCAATGACAGGATAGACGGATCCCCTATGAGCCGGCATGGAGCAACGGTAAATCGTATCGAAATAATTCATCATTGATCCGGTCCAGATCATATATTTGATTATTGATGTATGTTGCAATAATAATATCTCTGGTATCTTTCACATAAAGATCACGTTGTCCATAGTTTTCTAAGACACGTCTGACATATTTGCGGTCCATCCGGGATGCTATGCACAAGATCAGGAGAATATCTCTGGAGGGATTTTTCTTGATTCCTCCCAGAATGTCATAAATATATGACTTGGAAATCAGTCCCTTACTTCTCTTTACAATGTCGGAAACCTCTATATCATGTCCGGCTATATATTCTGAGAAAACAGCTCCATTCCCTGCTTGTTTCCCATAACTTTGTATAAACCCATCCATCTCGGACGGTTTCAGTTGATTTAACACATTTAATAACTCTGTTGTCGGTTTTTCCATATTCCCTCCCTGATTTGTGATATACTATTAAGTATAAAAAATTTAAAAATAATGTGCAAGGTGAAAAAATGACGATAGAAGAACGCTATGAACTGTCCTGTTATCAGGAACTTACAAAACTTGACGACTCAAAAAACATCTGGCTGGTCCGCCACAATGAATCGGGAATGATCTATATAAAAAAAGAACTACAATGGTTTAATCGGGATATCTATCGACGGCTTCAAAATGCCGATCTGCCGGATATTCCGAAAATCAAACTATGTATTTGTGAGGAGTCCGTCTTAACCGTAATCGAAGAATATATACACGGTCTGACTCTGGAACAGTTTATGGAACAAAATGGCACATTTTCGGAAGAAAAAGCAGGCAGCATTGCTTTTGCGGTCTGTGATATTTTAGAACCCCTCCATACCAGTCAGCCACCCATTGTACATAGAGACATTAAACCTTCCAATATTATGATCAGTAATGATGGAATTATAAAACTGATTGATTTTAATGCTGCCAAAGAATTCAATCTGACACATTCCGAAGACACAAGATTAATGGGAACCAAAAAATTTGCAGCACCGGAACAATATGGGTTTGGTCAGTCCGATCCCCGCACGGATATCTACGCCCTGGAAGTCACTATATATTACCTGCTGACGAAAGATTACCCGGACAGCGGTAGGTATCACGGAAAGCTGAACCCTATTATCCAGAAATGCGTCCATTTGGATAAGGCAGAGCGTTACCAGAATATTGACCAGCTCCGCAAAGAACTCATTGTTTTTGCCCAAAAAAACAGTTCTACGGAAATGCCTTCGTCATCGAAAAACCGTGTAAAACACAATTTATTCACCAAACAATTATATCCTTGTCACGAAAAGCTCCCCGTTGGTTTTCGTACCGGTACCAACTGGAAGATAATCACCGCTACTCCGGGATATCTTCTGATATTCTGGCTCTGCTCGACTCTGACCGTCACCGGCTCCAAGGGGATCCCTCTATCCGGATTTCCTCTGTTTGTGAATCGGCTGGGTTCCTTTTTGATGCTGATGGGCACGATATTTTTTATAGGAAATTACTGCCATATCCGCAACCGGCTTCCTCTAATGAACCACAGCAGGCTGCTTCACCTGATCATGACGATCATTTATCTCTTTGTATATTATATATTGATCCTGTCCCTGGTTACCCTTCTAGGTGGAGCATGATCCGTTATTTAACAGCCTCAACTGCGGCTTTGCACTTTAGGATATGGGGTTTTCACATCCGTCCTGCCTAATATATAATCAACACTGGTATTATGATAATCTGCTAGTTTTAACAGGATTTCTGTGGGAATGTCATTCTCGCCCGTTTCGTATTTTGAATAACCGGTTTGTGACATTCCTAAAATTCTAGCAAATTGTGTCTGATTCATTTCTAAATCTTCCCGCAGATCACGGATTCTCTGGTATTTTCTCATAGTAACACCTCTGCCATAGTATATGCTAACCTGAAACAGAGTATCGCTTTTTAACCTAAAACAGGTTAAAATATTCTCATATTCCGCTGTATAGCGGACGATTTCCGGAAATTTCTTATTTAAAATGAAAAGGAGTTTCTAAAACACTACTATATTAGGAGGTACACAAATGAAAGGAAAATTGAAATGGATCGTGATTATTGTGATCGCCATCATCGTAATTGGGAGCATTGCCGGTGGCAGCGATTCTAATGAACCAAAGAAAACCGGAGAAGTCGCAACCTCAGAAACATCCAAAAACGACTCTGCAGACAAATCTGACAAAAAGGAGAAAAACACGTTCCAGGTCGGGGATATTGTAGAAACACCTGATTTAAAGCTCAGCTTTCTCTCTGCCAAAAAGTACAAAAGTAAAAATAAATATATGCAGCCTAAAAAAGGGCATATTTATTATCGGATGGAATTTGAATTTGAAAATATCGGAGATTCCGACCAGACAATTTCCAGCATGGCCTCCTGGCATTGCTATGCAGACGGCTACGCTGTAGATACCTCTTATGAGGCAGGTGCAGACGCTGATGATATGATCGATGCTACATTATCACCGGGCAAAAAAGTTTCCGGTGCGGTTTATTATGAAATTCCAAAAAAATCCAAGAAGATCACACTGGAATTTGAGACAAACTTCTGGTCACAGGATAAGATCATATTTGTAGCCAAAAAATAATTATTTATGCAGTTTATTATATGTTTTATTACATAGCATGTGTTTTGGGCTGACGAGGTCACAAATGAAAAGATACTTTGACCGACGAAGTCACTCTGTTTTCAGAGTAGGGTATGGTTAGCGCTATACCCTTTTTTCATACATAAAAATAAAGGAGTACTATTATCTATTCCTTTTTGCACATTGTACCATGGAAAAGATGTAAAAAGAGAAAAAAAGCAAACAATCTCAATATTGTGAGAATGTTTGCTTTTTTACGATCCAAATATTTCATATATTCAAAAATCCGTTGACTCTATGTAAAATTTTTCGTATAATATTATTGAACCACTGAACCCGCAGATGCGATGTAGGTGGTGTTTTTATTTAGGATATATTACTAAACCATATGCATTTGATTCATTTGCTTTCAAATTTAATCTACCTGATTTTTTCAAAGTAGCCATTACTCTCTTTACAAATACGCTATCAATTACATTCCCCACACGTCGAGGTAATTCTTCATTCCTATATTCTTGCTTAAAATACAAATGAACGAAAAATGACACAAAATCACATATTTGAACAAAATATGATTCTGCAGAATTCTTTTCCAAAATGTCTTCTATCATATTGGTAATCGGTTGATTAACAAATCCATATGAATATTTGGATTGAATTGGATTAAAAGCCCGAATTGCTCTAGCCGTCTTTCTCATCGGTGCAATTCTACCTTCATCTGTAATAATAACGTAATTCCACTCTCCATTACTATCATTTTCGATACGTTGAATATTATACTTCAAAGCATTTTCGAGCACATGATAATTTCCATCTTTAAACCTGGTTTTATCAATAATTACATTAACTATTTTCAAATCCATATCCGCAATCGTTAAAGTAAATGCTTTTATTATTTCCTGTTTCACTTCTTGGTTCGATTTATAATTGCGATATGGATTTTTGTCTGTCAAAAAATGTTTCGTATGCATTTCTTCTGTAACATGGAATCCATACTTATCTCGTAGTTCTTTGCGTAAGCTGCGCATCAGGTTAAAATTTCTCTGCCAACTTTCTGCAGGCATATATAGACTGGTCAATATGAAATGATCCGATGACGTTGTTGTCACTCCATCATCCCCTGTCTCATCAAAATATGCAATATATGTTTTCATTGACTTCCTTCCCTTATGTAAATAATCACTCTCTTACCTTGTGTCTAAAATAATCATCAAAAATACTTATGGTAATAATATATCATTTACATGAGAAATAGCAAGGGGGCTCCATCTTGTTTCCTCTCTTTTTATCTCCTCACCGGAAATCCCGGATCCGCCGCAGTGCCGGCAAAGAATTTCCGTCATAATCAAACAATGCCTGATTGGCCCATTCATTTCCTCCCGGTCCTTCCTCGCCGGTATAACGAAGCGCCGCCTCCGTGGCCCAGCCACAGCCCGGCACCGGAATCCATGCCGGCTCCCAGTAGTAAAAGCCCAGACCGCCGGGAACAGATTTGATCCTGTGCATAACATCCTCCATAAAATCCGCCTGGCCCTTAGGTGTCATAGGATATTCGAGATTTTCCATAAGCTCCGGTTTCGTTGCCATACCCTTCAACTTTTTGTCCGGATCAACCTCCCGGTCACGGTAATCCTCCATGGTAAAGCCCATAGACACCTCCGCTACCACCAGCTCTTTGTGATAGCGTTTCGCCAAATCCCGCATATTGTATTCCAACTGGTCCAGCGTTCCATGCCAGAACGGATAATAGGAAAGACCGATCACATCAAAGTCCTCTCCACGCTCCATAAAATGATCAAACCATTCCACATACATTTCATTGAAACCGCCATTATCCAGATGGATCATGATCTTCATCTGATCATCCACCTCTCTGACGCCACGAATCCCCGCATTAATGTATTTTGCAAGCTGATCAAACTCCGGTTTCTGACCGGTCGGCCACAAAAGCCCGTTGGTAAGCTCATTTCCCACCTGTACCATGGTTGGTGCCACCCCTGCTTCCTGCAGTGCCGTCATGGTACTGACCGTATAATCGTACACTGCCTTCTCCAGCTGTTCCGGGCTGTATCCCTGCCATGCTTTCGGCACAATCTGCTTTCCCGGATCTGCCCAGAAATCACTGTAGTGATAATCCAGCAAAAATCCCATTCCTACTGCCTTTGCACGCTTTGCCATACAGATCGTCCTGTCCAGATCATTGGTTCCCGCACCATACGGATTCCCCTGCTCATCATAGGGATCATTCCAGAGACGCAGGCGGACGGAGTTTACTCCGTACCGCTTCAATATATCCAGAAGATCCGCTTCCTCCCCAAAATCATAATATTTTGCCCCACACGCTTCTTCCTCCAAAAGCGTAGAAATATCCATTCCTTTGATCATTTTCATAGTCTTTCCTTCTCCTTTCCATATCACAGATTTACAACGCAAGAGGGCTTGTCTCCCTGCGCAAAATTCTGGGTAA
The DNA here is from genome assembly GCA_050873905.1 of Jutongia sp. GTDB lineage: Bacteria > Bacillota > Clostridia > Lachnospirales > Lachnospiraceae > Jutongia. The sequence goes on from JBNMJP010000005.1 coordinate 24,495, forward strand.
TAAAATTTGACATAGCTGTCACCTCTTGCCTGGCCAGTTTGTTCCCCTGCGCAAAATTCCGGGTAATAAAATCACAAAACGACAGCCCTGTGTCTAAATACAGAGCTGCCGTCCGAGACGATACAATTATATTTAATATATTAGATATTAAAATCATTTTTTGCAAAATGAAGCTTACTATATTATCCCTGTTTTTCTTTTACTACTATCACACCATACGGTTCCAGCTTTACGGTACCGTCACAAATCTTCTGTGTCAGCAGATCTGTTCCATGGATTCCGTCCATCTGCTTTTCCTTTTCTTCCAGATTTAACAGGAATATATATCGTTCGCCTCCGGCTTCTCTTACATGATATTCTACTCCTTCCGGAAGTTTTGGCAAGTCCAGACCACTCCGTGATACCATCTGTTCCAGAATACGCCGGTTTGCCTGTGACTCCATACGTGCTGCCACATAATATGCCACACCCTCGCCATAAGGATGTTCTGTCACCGCCGGCATTCCCTGATAAAAGTCTGCATCATACTGTCCCAATATACGGACATCTTCCTGTACCCGAAGAAGCTCGGCATAATCCCGGACATCCGCTTTACTTCCATCCCACAAGGTTACCTGATTGCGGTCCGTTGGATAAAAGGTATCAATTTCCTCACTGATAATGCCAAATACATCCTTTAAACCATCTCCCGGAAATCCTCCGAGATAACAAAGCTGATTCTGATCCACATATCCCGTCACATAGGTTGCCAGAAGCTGTCCACCTTTTTGGACATATTCCCTGAGCCGGCCGGCTGTCTCCGGTTTCAGCATATACATCATCGGAGCCACCACAAGCTTATATTCACCAAGTTCCTCTGTCTGAGGAATTATATTCACATTCAGTCCCATGGATGCCATCAGACAGTACCACTCCATACAAGTCTCGGCATATTTTTTCGTTTCCTGAGCAAGTCCCATCATATCATTCACAGCCCACATGGTATCCCAGTCCAGAATCAAAGCGGCCTCGGCTTTCGGCACACTGCCTGCCACCTCAGATAACTTCTCCAGATCTTCACCTAATGCCGCAACCTCGCGGAATGTCCGCGTATCATCCGTACCCAGATGATCCACAACGGCTCCGTGATACTGTTCATAACCGCCTCTGCCCTTGCGCCACTGAAAATACTGCACGGTGTCAGAGCCACAGGCAACCGCCTGCAGAGAAAACAAACGATGTACATATGGTCGTTTTAGTTTATTGTATACATGCCAGTTCACCAGTCCCGGCGCGCTTTCCATCAGCATAAAAGGTCTGTCCTTTTTCAGGGACTGCATCACAGTATTATGAAAAGCCGTATTCCACATGGTCGTTTCAAAACTCTCATGATCGTTATGAAATCTCGGATAAGAATCCCAGGATATCACATCCAGCTCCTTTTCCATTTCCCGATAGTCAAGCCCCTCATACAACTCCATAAAATTGGTCGTGATCGGGAGTGTGCTTCCCAGCCCGCGAATGGTCTCAATCTCTGATTTCAGATAATCCGTCATATTCCAGGTGGTAAATCTCCGCCATTCCAGATCAAGTCCCATGCTGCTGCTCTCACCATACTCCAATGGCGGCTCAATCTCCTCAAAGCAGCTGTAATTATGGCTCCAGAAAGCATTCCACCATGCCTGGTTTAACTCCTGAATATCATTGTGGAATTTCTTCCGCAGATATTCCTGAAAACGCGCGATACAAAGAGGACAATAACATTCTCCTCCCAGCTCATTGGAAATATGCCACAACTTGACACCCGGATGTGTTCCCACCGCCTCATATAATTTTTCCGTAACTTCCTTTACCTTCCGGCGGAATACCGGAGAGCTCATACAATGGTTGTGGCGGACTCCGTGATGCTCCCGCACACCATATTTATTGACCCGGCGTACCTCCTCATATTTTCGGTCCAGCCAGGCAGGGCGCGCTCCCGACGGCGTTGCAAGCACCGTACAGATGCCATTCTGATACAATGTTTCTATAATCTCCTGCAGCCATTCAAAATGATATTCGCCTTCCACCGGCTCATAAACGGCCCATGAAAATATGCCAAGACTTACGGTATTGACATGCGCCTTTTTCATCAGGCGGACATCCTCCTGTAAAATATCCGGGCGGTCCAGCCACTGATCCGGATTATAATCTCCTCCATGAAGCAGCCCCTGCTGCCCTTCAAACAAAAATGATCGATTCATGTTATTAATCCTAGCCTTTCTTAGTCATCAGCCCTTCACGGCACCTCCGGTGACACCCTCCACATAACATTTCTGCATCAGCACAAACAAAATGGAGATCGGTATGGAGACCAGCAGACCTCCCGCGCAGAATACGGCAAAATACTGATTAATCAGATTTTTGTCCAGCATATTGTAAAGACCGATTGCTACCGTCCAGTCCTTGGAAAGTCCGGAGTTTAACATCAGCTTTGCAAAGACGAAATCGCCCCATGGAATCAGGAATGAGCTGATGATCTGGTATACAATGATCGGTTTACAAAGAGGCAGAACCACCTTTAATAAGGTCGTAGCTTCCGACGCGCCCTCAATATGCGCTGCTTCCCGCAGTGACTCCGGAATCGTGTCCATAAAGCCCTTGACGATCAGAAATCCCAGTCCGGAGCCCGCCGAATAAACAATGATCATTCCCAGATGACTGTTGGTAAGCCCAATGGATTTCAGGATGAAATAAATTGCGATCATCAAAAGCGGGCCCGGAAACATATTTAAGATCAGGGAAAAGCTCATCATTCCTTCCCGTCCCTTAAACCGCATACAGCTCATCGCGTAGCTGACCATTACCACAAAGATCGTTGAAATAATGCAGGTAAAAACTGCAATGATAAGGGTATTTTTAAACCAGGTCACATACTGCACAACGGAATCCGGCTTAAAGAGAACCTGCACAAAATTATCAATGGACCAGGTTTCCGGAAAGAAATGGGAAATATTGATCCCTTTGTAACCGCTGAACGCCGTTACCACAAGCCACAGGATCGGCAACAGCCAGACCACTGCCAAACATGCAAGTACGATATGTTTTACAATGATTCCTACTTTTTTCTTCATTTCTACATACCCCCTTCCCCGTTTCTCTTCATCATTTTCGAGAAGGAAACCAAGGTAAATGCGGCACAAATGATAAATACGATCAAGCCAATAACGGATGCCATCTTATAATTGTAGTACTCATTCGTCAGACGGAACAGCCAAGTAACCAGCAGATCGACTTCCTTACCGTTCGAGTTGGCAAGAGCCTGATCCGGCGTAATATATACATCCTGTGTCAACAGATAAATTACATTGAAGTTATTGATATTCTTTACAAAGTCCGTGATCAGTGCCGGTCCCTGCACGATCATGATATAAGGCATCGTGATCTTCCAGAAGATCTGGAATTTATTGGCACCGTCAATGCGGGCACTTTCCAGCTGATCCACCGGAATATTCATCAAAACTCCCGTTGCGATCAGCATCTGATACGGCACACCAACCCAGATATTGATCAGCACGATCATTACCTTTGCCCAGTGCTCCTCGGTCAGAAACGGAATATAATTGATACTTTTGCTCACCAGTCCTGCATGCTGCAGAAATCCGGTGATCCCCAGATTGGAACAGATCGTATTGACAATTCCGGTATCGGCAAAGAAATTCCGCACCAGAAGCAGCGTAACAAACTGCGGTACCGCAATCGCAATAATAAAAAGTGTTCTCCACATTTTCGGCCATTTTGTTGTTTTGGAATTAATCGCCTTTGCAAGGAGAATACCACCGAAAAATGTCGTAAATGTTGCCAGCACTGCCCACAGCAATGTCCAGCCAAGGATCTTGCGGAATGCATACCCAAAAGTGATCGTCATGGAATTGGCAAACAGGCTCTTAAAGTTTGCAAAGCCAACCCAGTGGAACAATGCATTTGGCGGCATATGGTTCTGGTCGTAATTGGTAAACGCCACAGCGATCAGCACCAGAATTGGCAGAATGTTCATAATGATCACCCCCAGCGTCGGGAGTGTCAGCAATGTAATATGAAACTTTCCGTTTACCATCAAACGAAGATCTTCTTTGAAGGTATTGATATGTTCGCCGTTTGCCTGCTTCTTCTGAAGGCGGTAAACACATTTCAGATTATGTATATAGAATAAAATAAACACAAATATGATAAACAGCATGATAATAGAATTCAGTAAGATCAGAAATGAGTTATCATAATTGTTTATTGTTGCTTTCATAGTCAGGGGATCAAATGTCTGTTTATACGCAACAGTTCCCAGTGATCCGAATTTTGCCAGATTTGGAATTCCATAAAGCACAAGCATCAGGATAAATCCAATCTGTACCAGCATCATCAAGATACCGTTTACAATTTGTTTTCTTGCAAAATATCCGGCTCCCATGATCAGGAGGGATAATTTTACCCAGATATCACCTTTTACCACAGCAGTACCAAAATCCCGAAAGTATCCGGTAAATGCTGTTCCAAAATTTTTCAGCCCGGTTCCCATAGACCGGAAAAAATTACTTATTTTGTTTGACTTCTTATTTGCCATAGCAAACACCCTCTCTTTATTCAGGATCATCTGCCACGGGACCAGTCCGTCCCGCAGCATTCCGGAGCTGATCCGGATCATCCTGTGTTAATTGGCATTTCTGCCAATGGTGCTGTTATTTTGCAGAATCTTCTACCGGTGCTGTAATACCGGCTACTGCATTGTCAAGCAGCTTCTGAAGATCTGTTCCCTTTGGATTGCCATCTGCCAGTTTCTTACCTAATGTCTCAACCGGGCTCCAGTAGTTGTTTCCCACACGCTGAGGTGCTGCAAACTCTGCCTGGGATGCCAGTGCCGCGATCGCCTTGTTGGACTGTACTTCATCAGACTCGGATGCCTTAATATTAGAAGGTCCTAATTCTCTCTGGTTAAATCTCTCAACCTGTGCGTCATAATTGGTCAGGTACTCCGCCAGGAGCATAGACCAGCCTACAAATTTGCTTCTCGGATTTACTCCAACCAGCTTACATCCGGAGAAAGAAGCCATCTGAACCTGTTTTCCTGCTACGGTAAAGGTTGGAAGCTTGCAGGCAGAATAGTTCTTCTTCCAAGCCTTGGAAGCTGCCTTTGCATTCCATGTACCATTGACTGCAGCTGCTACTGTGCCGTCCTTAATACCTGTGACGGTTGCTGCATCATTCAGATTTACAACAACGCCTGATTTATAAAGATCCAAAATTGCCTGTGCAACATCTGTTGCGCCATCTCCGTTCCAGTTACAGGTATTGCTTCCGTCCTCATTCAGGGACAGATCATAACCGGCTCCCTTAAAGAAGGAATAGAAATACCATGCATTGGATGCCTCAATGGCAATCTTCTTGCCAGCCTTCTTTGCAGCGGCTACCATACCATCCAGAGTCTTTACATCATCCTCAGAAAATACGGAAGAATCATAGAACATAAAACAACCGTTATCTGCTGTCATTGGATATGCATAAAGCTTATCATCTACAGTTGCTGCCTCAATACTTCCCGCAACATTCTCAGATTTTACATCATATGTATAATCCGCAACAACCTCCTGAAGTGCGCCCGCCTTTACCAGCTCATTGATCTGGTCATCTGCAAATGCAAATACATCCGGTGCCGCATCAACATCCTTCAGGATATCATCCTTTGTCTTTGACTCGCTTTCCTTGCCAAGCTGAATGTCAAATTTCACATCGGAATATTCCTTCTGGAATTTGTCTAACAGACTCTTGGTCAGATCCTGATCCTCCTCGGATGCCCATACCGTAAGCTTTACGGTATCCTTCGTGGACTTGATCAGGTTTGCCACTGCGTCCTCTCCTGCATTTTCAGAACCGGCATCTGAAGACTGCGCTGCAGAACCTGCGTCTGCCGCATCCTTGTTTCCACATCCTGTCAGTCCGATGCACCCCGTTACCATCGTTGCTGCCAACAGAAAAGATAATAGTTTTCTTCTCATAACAAAAATCCTCCTTAATATTGATCACGTT
>JBNMJP010000006.1:0-29506 GCA_050873905.1 Jutongia sp.
CCATAGTGATCAGAAGCACCAGAAGCACCAGAGCTCCGGCGATCATTACATAAACCGGCATCTCCTTTAATGCAAGATCCTTGATATCCGTTACGACTCCGGACATTCCGGCGGCAAACGCTTTCTTGCCAACGGTCTTTCGGATATTGGCGATGGCATCCATGGTATCATCGGCTGATGTCGTATTATCAAACAGCGCGATCATCATGGTGGCATCCCCGTTAAAGAATGCATCCTTTAACTTCTTTGGCATCATCTTGGTCGGAACCGAAATATCCAGCGCATCATCATACCAGAGGACATCCTCCACATGATCGATCGCCTCAATCTTCTTTTCCAGATCTGCCGCGTCCTTCATGGACATATCCTCCACGACGATCATGGAAAACGCTCCCATTCCAAACTCATCTACCATGACATCCTGTCCCTTGACCGTCTCAAGACTGTCCGGCAGATAACTCAGGATATCATAATTCACTCTCGTAGAAACATCACCGATTCCACTTGGAATCAACAGTATCACTGCAAGCAGGATGATGATATTCTTATGCTTGGTGATAAATTCTGCAAGTTTCTTCATGTCATTCCTTCCTTTCTCTTTCTTTCTAAAAAATGACCAATAGTCATTTTCTTAATCTATAGGGTATGATATCACAAAAATGACCACTGGTCAATAATTTTATTAAAGAAAAAATGTCAAATATCTACACGATAATTCCAAAGTGTTTGTGCATATTTTCCTGTCATTCTTTTTATGAGAATTTTCTTCATTAACACAGGCTGATTCCCATCGCTGCATCAAAAAGCCGGTTCCGGGAGACAGAACTCCATTGTCTCCGAAAACCGGCAATTTTCTGATATTTCAAATATTGATTCCTATTTCTAAGCCTCTTCATTTACTACATCAGAGGCTCCTATCAAAGTATTACTCCTGTGTCAGCAGAAGCATGATCTCATTACTTCTGGTAACAAACTGCGTCATCTCCTCGGCAGAAAGCGGCTTATTGGCAAGCATTGCCAGATCATAAAGCTGCTTACAGAACATATCCACATGCTCTCCCTCGGTATTGTCAAGGATATACTTCACTAATGCATTGTTGGCATTGAGGATCAATGTCTCTCCGCCGCCAAACATGCTTGTATCCATTCCCATACCACCGGCACTGTACATCTTCATCATATCCTGCATACGACGGGTTTCCTCTGACAGAGTGATCATAGAGGAGATATTCTCATTCTTGAGATTCTGTACCTGTACCTCCAGCTGATCCTTGCCCAGAGCCTTTTTAAATACATCACTGAGGGTTTCTGTCTGCTTCTTTAAGGTCTCCTCGTCTCCCTCTTCCTTCATGGAATCGGAAATATCAGAGTCAATTCTCTGGAAATGTACCTTGACATCCTCACTCTGCTCCAGCTGCGTGATAAACGGCTGGTCAATGGTATGTGCCAGGATCAGTGCATCCATTCCCTGTTCCTTAAAGAGATTGATATACTGGCTCTGCTGCTGGACATCTGTGACATAATAAACGGTAGTCGGCTCTTCTTCCTTCTCGGCAGTCTCCTCACCGGCTTCCTCCTTGGCAACATCCTCTGCGTCAACAACTTCCGGCTCCCCGCTGTCCTCTTTGCCCTTGATGTTCTCGACATACTCCGGCAATGTGATATATTTATCATCCAGATTCTTAAAGATAATGAAATCCTTCATCTTCTCCTGGAACTTCTGATCCTTCAGGCAGCCAAATTTAATAAACGGACTGATATCATCCCAGTACTTCTCATAATTTTCACGATCTACCTTATACATACCGGACAGCTTGTCTGCTACCTTCTTTGTAATATAATCGGAAATCTTCTTGACAAAGCCATCATTCTGCAATGCACTTCTTGATACGTTCAGTGGCAGATCCGGACAATCGATCACACCCTTGAGGAGCATCAGGAACTCCGGAATGACTTCCTTAATATTATCTGCGATAAATACCTGATTGTTATACAGCTTAATAACGCCCTCTAAATTGTCATACTGGGTATTTACCTTCGGGAAGTAAAGGATACCCTTTAAGTTAAACGGATAATCCATATTCAGATGGATCCAGAAAAGAGGCTCCTTATAATCGTTAAATACCTTGCGGTAGAAGCTCTTATACTCCTCGTCGGTGCACTCATTCGGATGCTTCATCCAGAGAGGTGTGGTATCACTTAGGGATACCGGTCTCTTATTGATCTTTGCCTTTTCCTTGGCAGGAGAAATCTCTACGGTCTCTTTCTCTCCGTTTTCGTTCTCCTTCTCCTCGGTCTTGGCTTCCTCCGTAAACTTCTCTACGACCACATCATCCTCACGGATATCTGCAGCATCAATGGTTTCATATTCCTGCTCGGCACCTTCCTTTGACAGATAAATATTGACCGGCATAAAGGAACAATACTTCTCAATGATCTCTTTGATCCGGTATTCATTGGCAAACTCCACACTGTCCTCTGACAGATACAGAGTAATCTTTGTACCAACCTCTTTCTTGTCTCCGTCAGACATCTCGAAGTTGATGCCGCCCTCTGACTCCCAGTGAACCGGTGTTGCATCCTTCTGCCATGACAATGTATCGATCGTTACCTTATCTGCTACCATAAATGCAGAATAAAAACCAAGACCAAAATGACCAATGATCTGATCCTCGTTTGTCTTGTCCTTATATTTTTCCAGGAAATCCGTTGCACCGGAAAATGCCACCTGGTTAATGTACTCCTTAACCTCTGCCTCTGTCATTCCGATACCGGTATCGGTGAAGGACAATGTCTTATGCTCCGGGCTGACCTCAACCTGAATGCTTGCCTTATAATCCTCCGGGAAATCATACTCTCCCATGACCTCCAGCTTCTTTAACTTCGTGATGGCATCACAGCCGTTGGATACCAGCTCACGCACGAAAATATCATGGTCTGAATACAGCCATTTCTTAATGATGGGGAACATATTCTCTGACTCGATTGATAAACTACCCTTTTCCATCTGCATAATAACAACCTCCTAAATTCACATTTTATTATACATATTCTTTCCAAAAAAATATCTACCACAGCATCCATTAGCAGTCATCTCTATCGACTGCTAACAATCATTCTGGTAGATATCTTATTACGAATTTCCAAAAAAGTCAAGACAAATTTAGCACTCTTTTTAAAAGAGTGCTAAATTTGTTTTCTGTCCATATATGCTCCATCTAAAAAAGAATACTACATTCCTACACGGATCGCAGTACCGGAAACCGGAACCGCGATGCCTCCCCCGGAAACCACCTGTGCCGGACTTGGCGATGGCTCATCCGCAACAGGCTTGTCCCCGCTTACCGTCACAGTGCAGACTGCTTTCTTCCCATTGATCGTTGTAAAAACGATTCGTGCCTTTCCTTCTTTATGAGCGGTCACAACTCCTTTCGAAGATACAGATACAATTTCCGAATCCGAACTGATCCAGACTCCTTTTTTATTCGCAGCCAAAACCTTTTTAGGGGTAACTGTCGCTTTCAGAGTTTTCTTATGATCCACCTTCATCTTTAACGAAGTGGATGACATTTTCACCTTCGTCGGTATCAACTTTGCAACGATTACTTTGACTAATATCTTTAATTTTTTATTTTTCTTTGAGGTTACCCTTATGGTGGTCACCCCGATCTTTTTCCCCTTTATCACACCTTTTCGGGACACAGAAGCTATACCGCGATTAGCAGTCTCATATTTTACCGCTCTGCTTGCCCCTCCCGGCGCAATCGAAACAACCTTTAATGTCTGTTTTCCATGAAGCTTTACCAAAGCCGTCTTATAATTCAATGTCATCTCCAGCGGTCTTCCTGCCGCCACAACAACTTTCCCCGGCATCTGAACACTCAGAACTGCCACAATTACCATCATTACTACCATGCGCTTCATAACGGATTTCATTATTATTCCCTGCCTTTCTAATATCCGCTATCGCCCCATAAAATGTATACGCTCTCCCGTCACAGTTCCCCTTTATCTCCTCTGTGACTCCACACATGTCAAAGCAGATGCAATCACTTTATCCATATCAAAATACTGATACTGGCCTAATCTTCCCCCAAAGATCAGTCCCCGCTCCTGCTTTGCAAGTTCCTGATACTTACGGTACAACTCCGTGTTTTTGGAATCATTCACCGGATAATACGGTTCATCCCCCGGTTTCCATTCCGAAGAATACTCTTTGGTGATCACCGTTACCGGCTGTTTTCCAAATGTAAAATGTTTATGCTCGATGATCCTGGTATATGGAACATCTGCTGCCGTATAATTGACGACTGCATTCCCCTGATAATTCTCGCAATTTAGTTTCTCCGTTTCAAAACGAAGAGAACGATACTGCAAATGTCCCAGACTGTAACCAAAATATTCATCGATCGGTCCTGTATATACCGTTGTATCCACATCAATCTCGCCCCGCACCTGGAAATAATCTGTCTCCAGACGCACCTCGATCCCCTCCAGCATTTTCTCAACCATTTTGGTATAGCCGTCTACGGGAATCCCCTGATAGCGATCATTAAAATAATTATTGTCATAGGTAAACCGCAGAGGAAGACGTTTAATAATAAATGCCGGAAGCTCTGTACACTCCCTGCCCCACTGCTTCTGGGTATACCCTTTGATCAGTTTCTCATATACGTCCGTTCCCACCAGACGGATTGCCTGCTCTTCCAGATTTGCCGGTTCCCGGATCCCCGCCTCCTGTATCTGACGTTCTATGATCTCTTTTGCCTCAGCCGGCGTCTTAATCCCCCACATTTTGCTGAATGTATTCATATTAAATGGCAGATTATAGAGTTCATCTCCATAAATCGCCACCGGGGAATTAATATACTGATTAAACTCTGTATATTGATTGACATATTCCCAAATATTTTTATCGGATGTATGAAAAATATGAGCACCGTAACGATGTACATAGATTCCATCCATCTCTTCGGTATAAATATTTCCTGCAATATGGTCCCTTTTATCTATCACAAGACATTTTTTTCCCATATTTGTCATTTCTCTGGCAAATACAGTACCAAACAGACCTGCCCCGACTACCAGATAATCATACTTCATTTTATTCTCCCTTCTGTCGCCTTATATTTTAACTCACTCAATTAAAAATGTAAAGCATTGTGATCGTTTCCCAAAAAATAGAATCTTCCAAACACTTCCATCCCCGGATTACCATGAGGATCCTCTTTTTTAAACATCCTGTCCCACATGGCAAAGAACATTCTCCATTTTTCCCTCTGCTGTGCAGTTCTTTGCTTTCGTCCCGGCATCTCGTTTTTTTTAACAAAAGATACATATGGTGTATAAACACAGTCTCCCCATCTTTTCTTTGCTTTCAGGCACAAAGAGAACCAGGTCTGATCCGAGAATGCTCCCCAGCCGTTCCACTTTTTCGTCCCGACCTCGAGATTTTCCTCGACCCAGTCACTATATACCTCTTCTTTGACGGCCAGAACCGCTCCTCCTGCCAGCGAAACATTTTGCCGAAAAGCCAGACGATACATATAAGAAGGATCTCTGCGGGGCACTCCACGGTACATACTGTAAATTTGTTCCGGTCTGGCTGCACTGTAGCCATATCCCGCATGATAAACCTTTCCCCGGTTATCATATACTACCGGAGCCGCCACCATGTTCTCCTTTGGAACAAGGCAGGATAAAAGTTCCTGCATCCACTCAGCTCCGGTCTGCTCCGGCTGATATCCCTCCCGCACCAGCACGATCACATCAAACTGTTTCTCATCCACCTCAAAACGCGGCCGATTGACGGAATGTATTTCCATCTCATAGGGCAGCTCCCTTAAGGTGTGTTTCAGTTCTCCGGCGATTGCCTCCGTTTCTGCCATTACCAGAACCTTCGTAGATGTGGGAACCTCATAATGCACCCGGTAAAAGGGACCGTATTCCTTGGCACTGCTGACCTTTCCGGAAATTTTTTTTCGCTCAAGATGCGCTTCTAATGCTCTCCTTCCCGCATCGATCGTATATGGCTTTGCTGCAGACGAAGAAGCCACCGAGCCTTCATGGATCCGCCAATAATACCGTACCTTCGGTACGTGATAAATATTGTCCGCTTCATCCGTCAGACGCAGCAGCATATCATAATCCTGGCTGCCGTCAAATTCCTTCCGAAATCCTCCCGCTTTTTCCAAAAGATGCCGTGAAAACACAGAAAAATGACAAATATAATTGTTGCTTCGAAAGCTCTCCGGGGAAAAGTCCGGTTTAAAATGAATATTCTGCACCCGTTCCGGTGTCCCGTCAAAAGACAGCTCATCCGTATAAATAAACTCTCCCTGATGATAATTGATCGCCTGCATGACATCATATAATGCCGACGGATGAAGAATATCATCATGATCCAGCAATGCAATATATTCTCCTGTGCTCATCTCTATGGCACGGTTGGTATTTTCTGAAATCCCCTCATTGACCACAAGCCGCTGATAACAAACTCTATGATCCGCCTTTTGAACCTCTTCCACGATCCTACGGAGCACCCGGCTGCACTCCTCCTGATCACTGGCATCCACCAGACAAAGTTCCCAGTTTCCATAGGTCTGGGACAAAACCGAATCCAGCATCTGCCGGAAAAAATCTTCTCTCGTATTATACAGAGGAACGACGATGCTGATCTTAATTTTTCTGTCAGGAACCCACTCCTCCTGAACCTTCCTTTCCTCCGCCGATATCGTAAGAGGACAGTATTTTCTGCCCAGATAGTACTTGATATAACTGCGATATGCAATTTTCTTTGCAGTATACCACACTCCATAGTCCTTACAGAAGCCAACTATTTTTTTCCATATGTTCATGAGCAGATCTTTTCCTCCCCTTTGATCTCATTCACTAATAATTTCCCAGCAGCAATATAATATGAAAGATTCTGTCATCCTCCCTGCGCTGTCGATAAATCTCCGTATCTCTCAGGAAACGCTTTCTTGCCCAAAAGGATTTCCGTACCTCCAGAAATCTCTCTGCCAGCCGCATATTTTCATTCTCTGCGCCTCTGTCACCAAAAATCCGTATAAACTCCTCCAGCTGATGACTGATATTTCCACGATTTCCGCGAAACCTTTTAAGCCGCATTTTCCATTCATCCATTTTTCTGGTCTTTGTTCCCAAAACATTCCCCTGATGCTGGCGATAACAGATATATGGTGTCTCGTCATAATAAAGCTCCCCAAAGCATGCGGCGATCAAATAAAGCCACCAGTCATGCATCACGGTAAACTCCGGCAGCTCCTTCACCACCATCTCCCGGAGCGACTGATCAAATACTGCCGTACAGCCGGTCACAATATTCTCGATCATAGCATTCCGGAAGCCCGGCCGCATAGGCGGTCTTTCAATCTCCGATTCCAGCGGCTGCAGATTCTGGTCTACCAGCTTTGGTCTGCAGCAATACAAAACCGGGACATCTTTCCTCATGGTATCAAGGACCTCAACCGCACGGGTCATCTTATCCTCCATCCAGTAATCATCCTGATCACAAAATGCATAATAATCGGATGCCTCCACTCTTTGAAGCAATTCAAAAAAGCTGCGGATCACGCCATGATTTTCTCCCTGATACCAGGAAACCTTCTCCGGATACCTCCCGGCATATTCCTCCAGAATATCCTGTGTTCCATCTGAGGAACCATCATCACGGATCACAATACGAAACGTTGCTTTTCCCAGTTTTTCACAATTTTGTTCCAACAAAGAATCCAACTGCTCCCTGATATATTTTGCTCCATTATAAGTTGACATGAGTATCTGTAATGTTTTCATTGATTTCCTCCATAACGGACTGATAAATCCTGCGCATCTTATCCTCTACCACCGGCAATGCAAACTTCTGTACCCTTTGCCTGTTCCACAGTCCCATTTCCCGGCGTCTCTGCTGTCTGGAAACTCCGCTCTTTCCACCTCTTTCGGAAAACATCCGGCGCACCTTCACTCCATAGCTTTCCGGCTCCCAGTCATCTGCCAGATAACCGCCCTTTGTATGCTCTAACAGATCCGTAATCCCCCGGATCCTTGTGGCAATTACCGGCAGTCCCACTGCCATAGCCTCCATCACTGCCACGGGAAGTCCTTCCTGAAAGGACGGGAATACAAAACAGTCCGCCTGACAAAGCATTGCCGGGACCTGTTCCACATACCCCGCAAACTTCACCCGGCTCTCCAGCCCCAGCTCATGTACATAAGCCTTTAATTTGTGCTCCTCCGGACCGGAGCCGCAAATAATATAAACTAAAGGCAGATCTAACAGCTCTTTCATGGCGTCAATCATAACAATATGATTTTTCCTCTGGGTAATCTCTCCCACACTGATTAAAATGCCATAATTATCCGGAATCCCATACTTCTCATAAATATCCCGTTTTGCTTCCGACTTTCCCATGGAATAATCCGTCTTGCACCAGGAGCGAAACTTTTCCAGACGCATACCGATTCCCATAATCCGCTCTACCGATCCTCTGACCGGAAACTTCTGTGCCCTTTGATAATCTTCTTCATTGATCAAAATAAGCCTGTCCGTAAAACGGGACAAATACCGCTCCACCGGATAATAGATCCAGTTCTTTAAAGGGGCTCCCGCATAAAAGTGAAGACCATGGGCGGTATAAAGAACAGGAACCTTCCTCCCTGATTTTTTCCTCACTGCCTGCGCAGCCATTCTGGTAACTACACCACTCATGGGCATATGGTAATGAATCAGGTCAAAAGCTTCCTGCTCCATAAGCTCCTTCAACTGATGATATGCTTTCCTGACACCGTTTGAAAAGGGGGATCTCTCAAAATCAATCTGATGACAAATAAGTCCCATCCCCTCCAGACGGTGATTATCTTTTCCATAAACTACGGTATTAAAATTAGCAGCATAATGAACCTCAAAGCCCATTTCCTGTAATATTTTCACATTATTCGCCTCAAACTGCGGAAGAAATCCGCTGACTCTTGTGACAATTAACGCTTTCATGATCAGCCTCCACTATTTTCTCACAATCTCCTTTACAATCTCCTCCACTGACTCCTGATCCTGCCCGGAATCCTCCTTCTGCGCCGTTACCTGTCCCTCAGCAACCCCCTCCGTAGCATCCTTTTTCAAAACTGTTTTGACCGTCATCAGGATCAGCTTCAGATCCATCCAGAAAGAATAATTCTCTATATAAAATAAATCCAGCTTTAACTTATCATATGGTGTGGTATTGTACTTTCCATATACCTGGGCAAACCCCGTCAGACCTGCCTTTACTCTTGTACGGAAATTAAATTCCGGCATATCCTCACAATACTCCCGTATAATCTCCGGTCTCTCCGGACGCGGTCCTACAAAAGACATATCTCCCCGGATAATATTAAGCAACTGTGGCAGCTCATCAATTCTCGTTGCACGGATAAAATGACCGATCGGGGTGATCCTGCTGTCATTTTCCGAAGCAAGCTTGGCAACACCATCACTCTCTGCATTCACGATCATGCTGCGGAATTTGATAATTTCAAACTCCCGGTTGTATTTGGTACAGCGCACCTGCTTATAAAACACCGGTCCCCTGTCATACAGCTTGATCGCCAGTGCCGTCAAAAGCATCACCGGCGACAAGATCACCGTCAGCGGAACTGCGATCACCAGATCCAGAGCTCTTTTGGCCAGACGCTGGTCAAAGCTCAGAGTATATCCCTTCGACAACAGAAACGGGGTATCAAACACATGAATCCGGTCTGCTCCCATCAGGATAATATCAGACACCTTCGGAATAACATAAGCCCGTACCTTATGTGCATAACAGTATTTTAAAATATCATTTCTCTTGATCGCAGAGATATCTCCAATGATGACTGCCTGAAAGGATTTCATTTTTTCTGCGATCGCATCCATCCCCTCATCAATATTGATGGCATCATATATCGCATACTTGTCTCTTCTGGCCTCTACCTTATAAACCAGATCTGCAGCCGGACGTTCTCCATAGATCAGCAGGATCTTCCATGGCTGAAAGATCCGGTTGTAAAAGTGAATAATGATCACATTCCAGATTGTGGATACAACCATCTCTGCCAGAAGTACCAAAAGCAGATATGTGGGACTTACCACACCAAATGCCAGCAGACAGATAATAAAATATGCCACGATATTTGTAAAGATCAGACTCAGATACTGGGACAACATCACCTCAATCCTGCGAAGCTGCCCAATCTTTAATCCACCATACATCGTAGAAAAGAAAAACATTAACAATGCATATAATGCAAGCAGTGCATAATGTCCTTTCCGATAAAAGGTGATCTGAAACATTGTCGATGCATAATAACCATACCAGGCATAGGCAAAGATCAACGTCATCAATATAATGTTTACAAGTGACGCAAAAAACAGTATTGTACGTTTATATGGATCGTAGTTTTTTGTTTCTCTTTCCATGTTCATATTTACTCTTTCCCCTGTTTATCCCCTACAATTTTCCATTGACAGCTCTATCACTGTCCGTATTTTATTTCATCAGATTCTCCATCCCCTGTTTCTTAATGTTTTCAAGAGACTTATAAATATGCTCATTAGCAAGCTTTTCTGCCAGTTCTTCATTCTTTTCCCGGACAGCATTCAAAATTGCTTTATGCTCCTGCGCTGCTTTGCCGGCACGCCCCTGTGAAGACAGGGTATTTTTCCGCACTCTCTCCACATAATGATGATAATCCGACAAAATATGCTCCAGGACTGTGCTTCCACATGCTTTATATAAAAGCAGATGAAATCGGTTATCCAGTTCAAAGATCTGCTCCCAATGCTCTCTCTGGATATGGAAATCACTGAGATATGTGATCTCATCCAGATCATCCAGCTGTTCCTCTGTAATGTTACGACAAGCCCATTTTGCACAAAGTCCCTCCAGATAAGAACGAATCTCATATATATCAAAAATATCCTTTGCCGTGATTCCATTCACATAGGCTCCCTTATTGGGGATAATTGTCACCAGTCCCTCCAGCTCCAGCTGACGAAGTGCCTCTCTCACCGGTGTTCTGGATACTCCCATTGATTTACTGATCGCAGCCTCCCGAAGCTCATCATTTTGTGCATACTTTCCGGACAGAATATCTTCCCGCAGACGATGAAACACCTTTCCCCGCAGTGAATACCGATCCGGCATTTCCTTTTCTCCATTATAATTATCCATAACCATCCTCACTCCGAAGCTCCATCTACGGAACTCCTTTTTCTTAACCATTGCCGATATCATAACACATATTAAAATAATTTGAAAGAGCAAATAACTTTAATATAAGAAGTAACAGACATACTTTTTTCTTTTTTGGTTGAGAAATCCCGCGAAAACGTATATAATTATTTTGTGGACAGCCACAACAAATATGATTTATGCGGAGGAAATTATGTCTTATAACAAAAACAAACGAAAACAGCCCCAAAAGGAGCAAAAATATCCTCTTGGGTTATTACTTCCAATTATTGCTTTTCTGGCCATCATTCCCCTGATCACAATGATGCACCAGTATTCTACAAATCTGGATCAGTTTGAATGGTTCACTACGTATGCAGATGCAACTGATTTTTTCTTATATTTTAAAATGGTATGGATCATTCTCGCATGTGGATATGTGATCTTTTGCATGATCTATTTATTCTTTGCGGAAGAGAAAGATCCTCTCTGGATCAAACAATTAATTCCTATGGCAGTTTACTGCGGACTTGCACTTTTATCAGCGGTTGCTTCAAAATACTCCAGTTTTTCATTTCATGGTATCTTTGAACAGTTCGAATCCGTATGGGTGCTTGTAGGATACGGTCTGATGGTTTACTACAGTTTCTTTATCATGCAGAATGAATCCGCTCTGAAACGCACTATGAACTGGTTTATGATCGGCATTGCCATCATGGCATTTCTGGGACTCACCCAGGTATTTCGCCATGACTTTTTTCAGACAAGTTTCGGACAGAGTCTGATCAAACCTTCTACCTATACCGAACAGCTGGTATTCAATTTTGAACCCGGCCGTCCTTACATGACTCTCTACAACCCTAACTATGTCGGTTTTTATGTTGCCCTAACGATTCCTGTTTTATTGACAATTCTTCTGGCAGTCAAAAAAATATGGCAGAAACTCGCAAGCGCTCTTCTGATCATTGCCATGCTTCTGATCCTTTTTGCCTCCCAGTCCCGTGCCGGTATCGTAGCTCTTGTTGTTTCCCTTTTTGTTATGCTTTTATGTATGCGAAAGGTATTTATCAAAAACTGGAAGATTGGTGTCGGCGGGATCATTTTGATCATTGCCGCTTTCCTCTTCGTCAACAACATGAATGGCAATGTTCTGATCAACCGTCTGCAGGGCATGTTTACCTCCGAAGAGGAATATTATCCTTTAAAAGAAATTCAGACAAATAATAATAATGTCACGGTAGTTTATCAATCCTCAGATCGAAATGCTGCAGAAAACGGTAAAGTAACAAAGGACGATCAACTCGTGATCAAAATGCTTCAGGATTCCAAGGGTGCGGATTATTTTGAGTTAAAAGACGGCAGCAAAAAAGATGTACCTTTTTCCCTGTCGGAAGACGGCGTTACTTATACCATTTCTGACCCACGTTTTCCATTTAGTTTTTATGTCTCCCGTGATGATTCATTCCAGGGATTTATTCTTACCATTGACGGATATCAGTGGTCCTTCTCTAATCTTATGAATACCGAAGGTCAAAAGGGATATTACTGCCGCGGTGGTAATAATGCCATGATGAAACTCGCCAGGATCACCGATAGTGTTCCTTATCTGGATAAACATTATAAGCTTGCAAACATGCGTGGTTACATCTGGGACAGAACCATCCCTCTGTTGAAGAAATATTTCTTCCTTGGAAGCGGCCCTGATACCTTTATCATCGCTTTTCCAAACAACGATCTGGTAGGAATGTATAACTCCGGACATATCAATGAGTTGGTTACAAAACCTCACTGTATGTATCTGCAGGTAGGTGTCCAGACCGGTGTTCTCTCTTTGATCGCACTGTTGATCTTCTTTGGCTGGTACTTAATTGATTCCCTGCTGATCTACTGGAGATGTCATTATTCAGAGTATATGACATTCATTGGGGTTGGTATCTTTGGAGCAGTGATCGGATATCTGATCCTCTCCCTTACCAATGACTCCTGCGTAGCACTTTCTCCGATTTTCTATACACTGATCGGTATTGGTCTTGGCATCAATCACAAGATCCGCAAAGATATGGCATTTGTTTTTGAAAAGAGTAAAAGCAAAAACGAAGAAAATATGAAATAATAACATAGAAAGGAAGATGCCTCTATGAATGCACAAAAAGTCAGCTTTATTGTATGCACGGACAGCGAATCTGCATTTCATGAATGCAAGATCTATATTAATCAGTTGGAAGTCCCGGAGGGATTTGTCGTAAATATTCTCCCGATCCGTGGTGCAAATTCCATGGCAGAGGGCTACAATGCAGGGATGCTCCAAACCGATGCCAAATATAAGGTGTACCTTCATCAGGATGCCCTGATCCTTAACAGGCATTTTCTTTTCGATACCCTTGCAATTTTTCAGGAATATCCACAAATCGGTATGATCGGTATGGTAGGAACAAAACAACTTCACAAAAATGGCTGTATCTGGTCAAATTCCATGAGAACCGGGGCTCTTCGCTCCCATCTGATCACAACAGCGGATGAATATTTTGATATTCCCATCCCGGAGGGACGGGATTTTGCTACAGTAGAGGCTGTTGATGGGCTTCTTATGATGACACAGCAGGATTTTCTGTGGCGTTCCGATCTGTTTACCGGCTGGGATTTTTATGATCTGGCACAATGTCAGGAGTTTCTCCGGGCCGGATACCGGATCGCCGTTCCCTATCAGGAAACTCCCTGGGTACTCCATGACAGCGGTGCCCAGAATCTGAAGGATTATCATACCTATCGTAAAACTTATCTTGAAGAATACTGCCCGGACAATCAGGTAGAAATTGATGCCTGCACCCGCTTTATCGCCACACAGGCAGAAACTTCCCCACAAACGGCTGCCGGCAAAGACACTGCTGTGGATACACTGTTCTCACTGATTCAGGAAAAACGATATGATGAGGCACTTCATTTCACCCAGGAAAATCTGTCCCAGAATCAGGACAATGAATTATTCTGTATTCTGACCGTATTCCTGCAGATCTACCAGCAGGAAAAAGAGGCCGGCATTCATGAAGTATTTATTCCACTGGAGTCAGGAGAACAGACTGCCGACTGGCTTCCATTGCATTATCAGCGGATCTGCCGTTATCTATGGCGTACAGAGAACCAACTTCCGGAAGCTTATCAGCAGGAAGGGCAGGAATATTTCACACGCTGGCATGTTTCAAAAATTGCCTGTGACCGCATCCGGATCCTGTGTCTTCCGGAATAACTCTTCTGCCTTGTATAAACACGGCGAATATTCTATATAATCAGTCACTTATACAAAAAGATTGCGGGATTATAATGAATTCATCAAAGTTCATTATATTGTCTCCGCAATCTTTTTATTTCCGTATCTTATGATAGAAGCCTTTCTGCTCCCACTTCCATTGCTATGTTAAACTTCTTTTCTTTGTTTTCCCCTGCTGCATAACAGACACAGCACATAAACGATCGCCGCCGTGATCAGAATCTTTTCTGTCGGCCAGGCAAAGCAGATTCCTCCGGTTCCATCCGCGAATCCGCCGTCCTGATTCAGGAAGATTTCAATAAACAGATAACTCAGACCATAGCCGGCACCAACACCCGCCACAATCGCAAGCAGACAGGTCACCGCTTTTTCCAGGATCAGCATTTTCTGCATCTGCCCTCTGGACATTCCGGCCACAGAAAGCAGATAAAATTCCTCCCGCCGCATAGTCATTCCCGCTGCAGTTACATTAAAGATCTGCAACAGACACACAAATAAGATGAATGCCCCGATACCTATGCCGCCCTTCTCAAGCAGCTCCATCTCCCGGTTGGTATTTCCCTTGTCCTCATCATACCACGACATATCACCGGTTCCGTCCCTGTCAGATGCCAAAACAAAGTTTGTATCAGCAGACTTTTCGTTCAATTTTTTAATATAAGCAGCCAGATCTTTTCCAGCCTCTCTGATATCACGCTCAATTCCAATAACTATTGCACCACCACCGGTGCTGTTCATCATATAATCTGCAGTTGTGTTTGTACTATACAGATCATACGTCTTATCAGCCATAAGCACTCCCACATGATTTCCCCCTACAAGCCACTGCTCCGTCAAATATGCTGAATTATATGTATCTTCCTTGATAATTGCCTGTATTGGAAGCCGGACAACATTTCCACGATCCACCTCTATCTGTTCCAGCATCAGTTTCATCTGGTATTCTCCCATAACCTGATCGTCTCCCCATTCTTTGATCATATTCTGATATTTATGTAGTGGATAGCCATTTTTCTCCATTAGATTTTCTGCTTTTTTCCAATATCGTTTTAATTTCTTTTGATATTTACGATACTGGGGTGATTTTTTTTGATACCATGCATCCCCGGACAAATTTGGTTCTTTTCCCAGCTTCTTGTCAATCATTTTCAAATATCCGGCCACCCGGTTTCCCGCTTCATTGATCAATACCGGGAATGTATCCCCGACTTTATAATCCGTCAGCCGCACATCCTTACTAGCCGCATTTCCGTCTTCATCCTTGGGATTATATTCATAATCGCATAATACAATCCCATTTTCCCTAACCATATTGTCATAATCAATTTCTCCGGATACGATCTGTCCCTTCAAGCCATTCAGATGATCCCTGTCATATCCTATTGTGGTCACATAACTGTACCAGCTATCCGCACTTTCTCCATATTTAAAATGCTTTTGCTGCCGATGATCAGGCATATGCAGAATCCCCGGCCGGTAAAGACCTGCTCTTTTTACTCCCTTGAGCTGAGATATTTTCCGGCAGATCTTCTCTTTTTCCGCCAGGGAACAATTACCGGTAATTTCAAGGGCTTCCGTATATTCTACATGTGTTCCCTGGGTACTATTCTCATAGGTGGAATACGTTGTTTCCACACTGCTGAAAACAACAGAAAATAAAACCATGCTGATAAAAAGACCAATAAACATATAAATCTGGCTTCCCGGATTCCGGGTCATATTCCGCACCGCATATTCCCACTCCACACCAAAAATTTTTCCAAATAAATGACTAACCGGATGACGCTCCCCCTTCTTCTTTGTCCTTCCTCTGTGCAAACCATATACACCACCACGCAATGTATCCTGAACAGACCGGTTTCCTGCCTGTCTTGCCGGCTCCATCAGTGCAAGAAGGGTCACGCCGATGCAGAGCAGACAACTGTATAAAACTGCCGAAGGATAAAACTGAAACCTTACCGGTACCTGAAGCATCAGACAGTCATTGATCCATCCCTGACAGCTTCGCAATAGAGCAAATCCGATCCCCGTTCCCAAAACGGTGCTGATCAGCGTCAATAAAACACCTTCCACCGCCAGCATAAAGGAGAGCTGTCCCTTGGACATGCCCACGCACCGTAACAGACCATACTCTTTCATACGTTCCAGCACCGGAAGCATCATGGTATTGCGGATCACCAGCATAACAAAAGAGGCAAACAGGGCACCGATCATCGCCACGATCGCATTGCCTGCCGATCTTGCCATGCTGTCTTCCTCTGTTCCCTGCCCCAAATGGGTCGCAATGTCAGAATTCACATGTACCGTATATCCCGTATCCTTCTCGATCTGATCGGCACATCCCTGCAGATCTGATCGATCCTTTGCACCCACATAAAGAATATAATACACATGCTTTTCTTCATTTCCTCCAGCATCGATATAATCACTATATCCTTTTTTGAGGTATGTCTCCCGTACTTCCGGAAGCTGATCGAGCTTCTTCTTCATCCGGCGGTAATCCTCCGGCTTCCACTCATCATCCCCATCAAGCGTAGTTGCCCCTACCGGAAAATCATCCATCTCCATCTCGCAGCCATGCTGCTCCACCATTGCCGATTCATAACCATAATTCATTATGGTAAACCCAACGGTAATACTGCAATAGCACAAAATAACCGATACGATGATCGCCAAGAGGGAATATACGGTTTCCATGGGATGTTTTTTACGGTATCGAAACATCAGCATACAATAATAACCCAACTGCTTCATTCGTTACACCTCCCCTTGATCCGATACAGTCTGATTCTGTTCCCCTGCATCGTTTCGAACCACCTCAGAGGACAATGCATGCTTTACTTTTGCATCGGAAATGATCACACCATCCGACAGCGTGATCACCCGATCCGCCATAGATGCAATTCCCGGATCATGAGTTACCACGATCAGTGTCAGTGAAAATTGTTCCACTGCCTGTTTTAATAACGACATCACCTCCAGTCCGTTCTGATGATCCAGATTACCGGTAGGTTCATCTGCCAGAAGCAGGCTTGGATGATTTGCCAACGCTCTTCCAATCGCCACACGCTGCTTCTGTCCCCCGGACAGTTCCTCCGGCAAATGGTATTTTCTTTCCTCCAGTCCCAAAATTTTCAATAGCTTTGTCAGATATTCCCGGTCCATCTGTCTTCCGTCCAATCGTACGGGAATCTGAATATTTTCCTCTACATTCAAAACCGGCACCAGATTATATTCCTGAAACACAAAGCCAATCCTTCTGCGGCGAAAAATTGCTTTTTGTTTCTCTTTCATTCCCAGAACATCTTCCCCTTCCAGCTTCACAGAACCCTCCTGTGCATCATCCATGGTTCCCAGCAGATGAAGAAGCGTTGATTTTCCGGAACCACTTGCCCCCGTTACTGCCACAAATTCGCCTCTCTCCACCGAAAAGCTTACATGATCCAGTGCCGTCAGCTGATTCTCTTTCTTTCCATAAATCCTGGTAAGATCCTTTACTTCCAAAAAAGCCATATATCCACTCATCCTTTCTCTTGAGATATGTCTGTTATCATATACTCATCTTACCAGAGCCTTCTTACATTCCCATGAATGTAATCTTACAGTTTTGTAAGATACGTCGTTTTCTCTCTAACAGATAAACACAGCCTCAAACCGTGTAAATGTCGGCGGCTCCGTGCTGCTGTAAGCCACCAGGGATCCCTTCTGCCGCTCAATGATCTCCTTTGCCAGCGATAAACCGATTCCCACTCCCTTATGCTCCTGATATTGTCCCTTTCCACCTTTCACCTGATAAAACCGGTTAAAGATCTTGGGCAGTTCCTCCATAGGAATGCCCGGTCCCCGGTCCATAATCTGTACCGTCAGTGCCATCTGTGTCTTATTCCAGCGGATCAGAATTTCCTCTCCCACCGGACTGAATTCACAGCAGTTTTTGATCAGATTCTGAAATGCTTCTGACAGCCATTCCTTCTCACAAAGAAATATACATTTCTCCGGTCCCTCAAATCTGACCTTTAATGTCTTCTCCGGAAAACCGCTGACCACTCTTTCTGCACATTCCCGCAGCATTACCCCAAGATCGTTCTGCGTCTTTGCCACCGGAAGCATCCCGGATTCCAACTGTGTCAGTTTTAAAAGTCCCATCACCAGCCAATGAATCCTTGCGACTTGCTCCTGTGCCTGCAACGCCATATGATGCAGCTTATCCTGTGTGAAATTCTGCTCGAAGATCTCCAAAAACACCTGTAATGAAGCAAGAGGTGTCTTAATCTGATGAGATATGTCCGTCATCATTTCTTTTAAATATTTCTTTTCCTCAGCATGACCGTTTTCCCTTTGCCCCAGGACATATACACTTTCCATTACACGGCTTTCCAGTCTTCCCACAGCTCCTTCATGAAGCGGATGTGGAAGCCGTTCTTTCCAATACTCCTCCGGACTCCTCCGGGACATCTCCAAGGAACTCTCTGCCAATATACCGTCAAACACATCTCCTACCTGATCCACCTGATTACATAATCTTCGCAGCGACCAGCCACCATATAACCACAAAAAAATAAAGACAGCCCCTACGGCAATGCACTCTCCGGCGCGATTCGTAAGTCCACAAAAATAAGTTCCGATCACGACACACGCAAAACCCAGCCCCACTCCTAACAACAGACTGCTCCCCAAAAACCTTTTCACGCATTTTTCCTGAAACATCTACCTTCTCTCCTCTCTCTCACGACCTGCCGGTTCCATACGGTATCCCACGCCCCGAATTGTAGTAATATAAGATTTCTCTTCCCGATCCCCAAGCTTTTGACGAAGTCTTCTCATATAAACAGATAGCGTATTATCATCCACAAAGACTTCATCCACAGACCACAACTGTTCCCTCAGCTGTTCTCTTGTCAAGATCTGCCCTGCATGATGGATCAGTATCTGAAGCAGCCGGTACTCACTGCGGGTTAGATCGATCCTTTTTCCCCGCCGATATACCAGCATTTCCTTCTCATTCAGAAGCAGCTCCCCATTTTGATATATGCCCTCTTCCGATGCAGGAAGTCCATCCTTCTTTCCAGCCTTCCATACCCTGTATTTTCTGATATTTGCCAGTATCCGCGCAACAAGCTCTTTGGTCCGAAAAGGCTTCGTTACGTAGTCATCCCCATACTGCAGACCATGTACCACATTTCCTTCATCCTCCAAAGCCGTCAAAAAGATGATAGGAATCTCCCTGTATTCCGATTTCATCCATTCGCACAGAGAAAATCCATCCCCATCCGGCAGCATTACATCCAGAAGAACCAGATCAAACACTTCATCCCCTTGTTCTCTCCAAATTCTTTTTGCCGATTGACAATCCCCCACACGGATCACCTGCATTCCTTCGTTTTCCAATACATACGAGGTTCCCATAGCCAATGCCTCATCATCCTCCACAAACAGGATCCTGTCCCTCATCCCCCATTCTCCTTTCTGACATTTGTATATCTCTGGGTTTATCCTATATTCCAAAAAAGTGAGTTTTTGCAGTAATTCACTTCAAAAACTCACTTTTCATATACATTGGTGTCTGCTGATCAGAACATAACGCAGGATAACAAGCATTCCAAACTACTCGCCATCCCCCTGAATAACCAGCCGCACCGTCTTTAATATGATCCGGATATCCTCTCCCACAGACCATCGCATAATATAATCTATATCCAACTCCACAATTTCCTCAAAATCCGTAATCTGGTTACGACCACTCACTTGCCACAACCCGGTAATTCCAGGCTTTGATGCAAGTCTGCCACGATGATGCACCTGATACTGCTCATATTCATCTACTGTGGGAGGTCTGGTCCCGACAATACTCATATCCCCCTTAAGAACATTAAAGAACTGTGGAAGCTCATCAATAGAATATTTACGTATGAAATGGCCAATCGGAATAATTCGCGGATCATCCTTCATTTTAAACATCAGCCCATCCATTTCGTTTTGCTGCATCAATTCCTTTTTACGCTCTTCCGCATCCATGTACATAGAACGAAACTTATAAATTTCAAAGGTTCTGCCGTTTTTACCAACACGCTTCTGTTTAAAAAAAATCGGTCCCGGCGACTGGAAATAAATGATCGGTCCAATAAAAATACTCACCAGCAGTGTGATCAGACTCCCCACCAGACCTCCAGCTATATCAAGCAGCCGTTTCATCATAATCTGACGGGCACTTGCCAGACGAAGCCCCGTCGTCAGAACTGTGTAATTGCCCAGACGTTCCACCGTTCTATTGGGGATATCATCCGGCACACGTACCAGATTGATATGTACTGTCACACCGGCACGAATCAATTCATGATTTAACCTGCGGCTTTTTTTGCTGTCAAGCTGCAGATTTAAAAATACACTGTCCACAACATGTTCCATCAGATAGTCCCGTACTCCGGCATAGTCAGATACTACCGGAATACCGGCTATTTCCTCTGTGGCTGCCGCTTCTCTGGCCGCCACAGAGAAAACGTCCTCCCCGGAATCACTGTCTGCCGGCTGTTTCTTATCCGAATCATAAATATCATCCATAAGGACAACACCAATCACCTGATAATTACGATATTCATCCTGAGAAAGCTCCCGCACACATTGCTCTGCACCCTCGCGATTCGTCAGGATCAACATCTGCTCCACGTCTGGATTACTTGTCATTTTCTTACGAAGTGCATGCTTATGAATACAACGTGCCAGATATGTGGCAATATTGTGCAGTGCAAAATAAATCAGTAAAGATTCTCTGGAATAAATCCCCGTTTCCTGTACCAAAAACAGAAAGAACAAAGCAAGCCCATCTACCGTTACACAATGCTTCACTGTTTCCAGCATTTCCCGTAGATAGCTTCGGCGAACAATCGACTTGTGGCTGGACCGGATCAAAGATACACTGATATCCAACACGAGCAGGATACACAGCAGTCTCCAGTAATATGTCGTAAAATCACTGCCCACACCATGTCTGAAAATATAGCCGATATAAAATGTAACAATAATACAAAAAACATCTAAAATTGCAAAATCAATATGCTTCAGCCAGCTCTTTTCTCTTCTAACGTACAATAACTCTACCTCCCATAATCTTCTTCATTACTATGACTTTCACAGTTTTTTACTGCCACTTCCGTGAATCAAACCCTATCTTACGCTTTTCTAAACTAATTACTTATTTCCTTCATGACCATAGGCACCATAATCTCCATACTCACCATATTTACCGTACTTGCCATAACCGTACTTGCCATATTTTCCATAACCATATTTCCCATTTCCCATTGGCACCTTGTTTAACACAGTGCCCAGAATCTTTACGTCGCTTTTGGCAAGCTGGTTTTTTACATTCTGTACGAAACGATAACTGACGGCATCTGCCTCGATCACAATGATCGCACCATCACATTCCTTCGCCACAATTGCGCTGTCAATCACGGATCCCAAAGGTGGAGTATCGATCAATACATAATCATAATGTTCTCTGCAATACTGTACCAGGTCATGAAAACTCTGGCTCTCCAAAAGTTCCGCCGGATTCGGTACAAATGGACCGGAGAAAATAATATCCATGCCCTCAATATCTGTTTTCAAGCATACCTCATCCAGTGTCTTTTGTCCAGACAAATAATGTGCCAGACCGGCATCCACTCCACCAACCTTATAACGGCCTGCCAAAACAGATTTTCTCATATCCGCATCGATCATAATGACTTTCTTGCCACTCTCCGCAAAGGAAACCGCCAGATTAAAGCTGACAGAACTCTTTTCTTCGTTTGGTGTGCAGCTTGTAAAGTCAATTACCTTTACCCCCGTACCACTGAACTGTACATTTGTACGAAGGGATTTATATGCCTCATTAACTCGATAATCTAACTCTTTTCGCCCTTCAAATGAAATTTTTGCCATTCTTCTCACCCATTCCCTTTCCTGGAACGATTTCCTAAGAGTAAACGATTCCATAATCCGCCAGAATGACCTTTACGTTTCCTTTTGTCCTTCATCATCTGCTCCATGGCACCTTCTTCGATCGGAATCAGTCCCAGCGTATTGAGACCAAGATATTTCTCTACATCATCCTCGCTGCAGATAGTATCATTGAGCAGATAAAGAACAATGATCACGGCAGCACTTGCTACAAGTCCTAATAAACCACCGATCGCAATATTTTTCTTAGCATTCGGACTGCTTGGACTGTTTTCCAGATGGCCATACTCCACTGTCGTCGGCTCATCCACATTCATAATAGAAGCAATTCGTGATACAGAAACCTGACTGATCTCATCTACAATCTCCTTTGCCATATATGGATCGTCTGCCGTTACTGTGATATCCAAAATACGGGTGTCGGACTGGTTGTTTAATGTAACCATCCCTTTCAATGTCTCATACTCCATATCAAGTCTCAAATTGTCAATGACCGTTTCTAACACCGGACGGCTCTGTACAAGAACCATATAGTCCTGTGTCAACTGGGATCCTGCCTGAAGATCCGTTAACGATGTCAGAGCAGATGTCTGACCTACGATATAAAGCTTTGATGTAGACTGATACTTCGGTGTCACCAGAAATAGCGTTCCGATGCCTGCCACTGCCGCCAAAATAATTCCAGTCATTAAAATACTGAACCATCTGGCACGTACCACTCCAAAAAGTTCCAATAAATCAATTTCGATTTCTTCGTCTTGCTGTTTTTCCATAGATTCCCTCTTATCTTTCTAATCTTCCGATTAATCAATATATTTATCAGCCAGCATTGTTACCGGATATTTCTGCAGAATATGTTCCAGACGGCGTTCTGCGTCCGGATTCTGTCCAAAATACCGCAGTGCATCTTTCATTAATGGTTTCCGATGATCCACTCCATGGCAGTCACTGCCCATAAATTGAATATATCCATCCAGTATCAGGCGTCTGTGATAGGCCGCCCGGCGCTGCAAAAAGCCTCCTACGATGCTTTCTGTATTCATCTGAAAATAACAGCCCATCTTAGCCAGTTCCTCAATATGATCATAATCCTTATACAATGCTTCATATCTCTCCATATGAGCAACAATCGGAATATACCCCGCCATAATATACTCATGAATTGACTGATATAATACATGATACTTATCCGAAGGCAAAAATTCCACCAGAATATAACGGGTTCCCGCCATGGTTAATGCATTGCCCTTCTTTAATTCCTCAATCATCCCCGGACCGTTTAACAGTTCATTTCCCAGATCCACGGTAAAAGAGGGATCGATTTCTCCTGCCATCCGGCGAAGCAATTCCAATTTCTCTTTCAATTCCTCCACCGGATGGTTCTTTCCATTGACTGAGAAATGAGGCGTCGCTACAATGTGACGCACCCCCTGATCGTATGCCATCTGAAACATTTGCTTCGACTCTTCCGGACTTTTGGAACCATCATCTACTCCTGGCAAAATATGTGTATGAATGTCATAAAAACCGGTTTCCATCACCTGTCCTCCTTACTCTGCATAAATCGTATGCAAATAACGTTTCCAGATTACAAGTGCAACTGCAACAAGAATACCAAGACATCCCACATACATCAGCACATTAATACCCCATGCTGCATACTTCTGTAAAAACTGCAGATAATATACCGGTGTTGCTTTTATTTTACCGGTGACCTTCAAAGCCTTTGCGATCACAGCCCCCCCACTGATCAGACAGGACGATACCAGTATGGCAATACACATAACGCGCGCTGCCTTATGGGGATATCCATATAAACGACAGGTCAGAATAAACAATGTCAGAAGCATAATAATACTGACGATCATTGTCAGATAAAACCATCCGGTAAAGGATTGTCTGCTCTGATAGATTACCTTACCAAGATTAAACTGCAGCATATCAGTATATGTCTTTTTTAATTCCGTAACCATCTTTTCGTTTGCTGCCGCATCTTTCCCAACAACCTCTGTATTTAATGCATCCTGAATTCCATCTGTAGATATCTTTGCATCTTCCTGACCGGCCAACACCTTATTAATATATTGCTTTTCCTCAATATAAACACTGGAGAGGGAAAATACTTCTGATGCGATCTTTCCATCATATCCGGCATCTTCAAGCTGTCCCTGTGCCGTTTCACGGATCATCTGGGTCACACCGAGGAAATAATCACTTTCCATCATCTGACGCTGAATAGAACTATTATTATATACACCAAAATATAATCCCAGTGCCAGCATCAGAAGAAATGCCCAACCACCTGCGCATATGCCAACGCCAACGGCAATTCCTCTTCGCAGACCCCTTTTCTTTCTATGATGTCCCTTGATCTTAACCACATAATATAACACCGCTGCGATTGCAACAACCGATAATCCCAGCACGATCCAGAATAAAATCTTCCATAAAGAAATATGTACCAACTGACTGATAAAATTATCGGTCGTCTTCTGTACTCTGGTATCCGTTTTTTCTTGATCATCATTTTTATTATTAATGGAATATTTCTTTCCGTTTCCGGAAATCGTCACTTCTCCATTTCTCGCCTGTGCCTTGTCGGTCTTTTCAAAAGTGATAGAACTACCGAGGTCCTGCTCTTTATCCCAGGTGTTGTCCACTCCTGCCGGAGTTTGTGTTGCCGAAGCTTCCACCTGACCATCCAATTCATCGGTTTCCTGTTTCTTCTGATCTTTTTCTGCACTTCCCGGCTTTCCCAAAATCGTTTTTAACAGCAATTTGTTTGCCTCTGTCTTTTTCTTGGAATGCTCCGGCTCTGCATCCTCACCGTCATTCGATGGTGTCCCGGAAATCAGATCACAATAACCTTCCTCTACCAGTTCCTGATAGCTTCCATGAAACTGTGCGATGTAGCCCTGTGCCTGTGAAGCGGAAAGATCCACTCCATCTTGTGCAAGCTTCGCCTTACCCTGAGCAATATAGCTGCTCTTCACCACATAAGTAGCACCATTATAAGAAAATGACTGAGCTACCGCAGATATCACACTCTGCTCATTGGCATTGATCTCTCCTGCCTGCACGGTAACGGCTGTGAGAGCAAATGCCGCGAAACCAATTATTAATCCAGTAATCTTACGTTTCATAACTTCCCTTTCCTATTGTATATTTGTTTGAAATCCCATCTCTGCACTTACATCACCCTTGACATAGATCACACCACAGTCAGCCCAGGACGGATCCAGAGAATTCGTTCGGTCCGCCTTTAAATAATATTCTTTATTTAGCACCAAATCCTCCACAGTCCAATACTCATCTTCTTCACCACGATATAGACTAATTGTTCCCTCATGATTCACCTTAGGCTCATTTGGAGTGTACGTCAACGCCAACATTACCAAAAGATCCTTGCCACTTATCTTATCGCTGTACGTATAAGTCTTTCCATTCAGGCTTACTGTAATATTCCCACTATAATTTTTATTAACAAGATATGCTGTCATTATTTCGCCATCAAGTTCTACAAGACTTTCCGATACTACCAGTACAGAAGAATCCGCTGTTTTAGGACTGGGTTCCGGTGATGCTGTCGCCACTGGTGGCTGTGTACCGGTTGCTGAAGGATTGGGCTTGTTCGTTGCCCCCGGAGTAGATGACGGTGAAATATTTTCTGAATTAGAAGCAGGTGTATTTGTCGGCTTGGCAGAAGAAGTCCTCTTCTGTACTGTCACCTTACAAACCGCTTTTTTGCCCTTTCTCCCAACCATAACGGTAATTTGAGCTTTTCCAGCCTTTTTTCCCGTCACTTTTCCTTTCTTGGATACAACTGCAACTTTTTTATTGTTGCTTTTCCAAGTCACAACTGTCTTTCTTGAAACATTTCCCTTCAATTTAAGCTGAAAGCTGCTTCCGGCGATAATCGTTTTTTTAGATACATTCAGCTTAACCATATTCGACTTTGCCGCCGCAATATCTGTCCCACCCAAGCTCTGGCTAATCAAACACAGAGTTATCATACCACACAATATATTTTTCCCTACATTCATCAATTATATCTCCATTTCGAAGTATTTACAATCATTTTTTCAAGAAAACAGGATCGTTACAAACGCAACGATCCTGTCTGTGTTTTCTTTCTTATTACGCTTGGGAATTATTTAGCAATCGTTAAATCCTTAGCATATTTCTCAGCAACCTTAAGTTCCTTAATGTTACCATCCTTATCAACAACAACCTTAGCTGTATCAGCTACTGTAATTGTTACAGTGTTATTATCAGAAATCTCAGTTGCTACATCAAATGTTCCCTCGAATTTCTTACCACCGATTACAACATTGCTTACTGTGCACTTCTGAGCAGATCCCTTAACATCCAGTGAGAAGTTCTTATCGCCAGTTGCAGCTACAGAAACAACACCATCTTTAACAGTTGTCTTAACAGCTACCTTCTTGCCGTTCTTCTCAACATTTACAGTATCAGAACCAGCCTCTTTGCTGTATGTAAGACCCTTAACTGCAACAGATGCAGTCTTTGAATCATAAGCCTTAGCGATGAAGCTCTCAGCTTTCTTTGCAAGATCCTCTGCAAGATTAGCCTTGATCTTGTCAGCCTTCTGCTTGAAAGCAGAAGCAACTGCCTCAATATCGTCCTTAGAAACATTCAGCGTATCCTCACCAAATGTAACCTTGTAAGACTCACCCTCAGCGATCTCTGGCACCTTAACATCCTTTAACTCAGGAGATGCAGTTGGTACGTCTGCTGATGGGCTTGGTACATCTGCTGATGCACTTGGAGTCGCACTTGGCACGTCTGCTGATGGGCTTGGTACGTCTGTTGCAGGTGCGTTTGTTGTAGGAACAACTGTTGCAGGAACCTTTGTTGCAACTGCAGGACCTGTTGTAATTGCTGGAGAAGTTGCAATAGCTCCTGTTGTTACAACTACTGCTACTGTAGCTTTCTTCTTGCTTCCGTCAACAGCCTTTACAGTGATCTTAGCATTACCTGCCTTAACACCTGTGATAACACCCTTAGCGTTAACCTTTGCGATCTTCTTAGCATTTGATGTAAACGCAAGCTTCTTAAGAGTAGCCTTAGCAGGCTTTACAGATGTCTTAATCTTCTGCTTTGCGCCAACCTTAACTGTTACATTCTTTGGTGCAGTAACCTTTGTTACTTTCTTCTTAATCTTCTTAACTACTACCTTGACAACTACTTTCTTGCTGCCAGACTTAACTGTGATCTTTGCCTTACCTGGCTTCTTAGCCTTTACAAGACCCTTCTTGGAAACAGAAGCAATCTTCTTCTTGTTGATCTTGTATGTAACCTTAGCCTTCTTAGGCTTTACAGTTACTTTCAGCTTTACTGAACCATAACCTGCTGCTGCGCCCTTGTAAAGAGTGATCTTCTTTGTCTTTACCGTAAGCTTCTTTGTCTTTACCGCTGCCTGAGCTGGTGCTGCAGGAACGATAGATGTGATTCCCATCGCTGCAACGACTGCTGCTGCAATGACTTTTTTGATTGTCTTACTTCTCATCTTTTTGCCTCCTAACACTTTGATGCCCCTCACCCTTAGTATACCAGTCTGAGACCGGACACATGTCATATCTCTTCTCCATACGGTATTATAATGATAGGCATTTTGTTGTTTGTAATAACAATTTTCGAAATTTATTTTAGTATATAAGAATTTAAATGTCAAGGTTGCGCTATATGATTTCAGCACTTTTGTTAATTTCACCTATAATTCTGCTCTATTTCCGCAAAAAAATAACAAACTGCACATCTCCCGCCATTTATCATGACATGAATGTGACACATTTTATATAATTTTCTTTTTATTATGCTAAATATGCACAATTACTTCAGCTTTTCCAGTGACATTATGATAAAGCTTACTACCAGGAGGACACACGATATCCAGATCACATGGATTCCGTATAAATGTGAACTGATGCCTCCAATCCCTGCTCCAACAGCAAAGGTTCCAATCACTCCAAAATAATATCCCATCTGACGCAGCTGTTCTTTTCTGTGTTCCCTGACATAGAGTGACAGAGCCGCCATACCACTTCGAAGATTACCAATACACATGGTACTTGCATAAGAATATCCCCCCACCTTACGAAATGTCTGCACCTGCATGGCGCACGCAAAGGATACCAGAATGGTCGCTGTCATATTATAAGTCTGTGGAATAAATCCCACCAGTGCCAGAATAATGATCTCTGCCAAAAGAATCCCCTGCCGCCAGTGGATCTTCTTCGCATTGCGAAAACGATACTGTACGTTTTCTGCCAGAAAAACTCCCATGGCAAAGGACAACAGCGGCAATAAATATCGAAGCCCCTCCTGCCATCTTCCTTCCATAAAATGCTGACTCATCAACACGACATTTCCGGTCTGGGCATTG
Source organism: Jutongia sp. (assembly GCA_050873905.1). GTDB lineage: Bacteria > Bacillota > Clostridia > Lachnospirales > Lachnospiraceae > Jutongia. The sequence continues at coordinate 28,823 of JBNMJP010000006.1, forward strand.
GAGAATACCTCATCCCTGCAGTTATACGTATAAGCATCCTGAAATCCTCCCGACAACGCCAGAAAAAACGAATTGATAAATGCCTCTGACATCTGACGGTCCGGCAGGATCTCCGCAAGCCTTGACTTCTTTTGTTCCAATGATAACAACCTCTTTTCTTCCTATTACATATTCAAACTTTGCACAGATCATATACTGCTGTGCCCGATATACCTATATTATCTCCAAAGGACTTTTTAGTCTGCATAAAAGCCTTTTGAAGTATACCACGCACATGGTTCCTGTCAATACTTTTCCCCATAAATATACTCTATCAACATATATAGAGAAGTTATTTGTATATCGCCGGACTTTATGATACAATTTATATAATTATGCAGATAATGTTCTTATTATATAAGGAGGGTATTTATGAGTGAATATATTTTAAGTTGTTGCTCCACCGCCGATCTGTCAAAGGAGCAATTTGAGTCACGGGGGATTTCTTACATCTGTTTCCACTATGAACTGGATGGGGTAAGTTACTCTGACGATCTGGGACAGTCCATGGATTTCAAGGATTTTTATCACCGCATGGCAACCGGTTCTGATACAAAGACATCACAGGTCAATGCCGAGGAATACGAGTCCTATTTCCGTAAGTTTCTGGAGCAGGGACATGATATCCTTCACCTGACATTGTCC
>JBNMJP010000007.1:0-27834 GCA_050873905.1 Jutongia sp.
GAGTTTACCAGCATGGAAATAACCATCGGCAGTGCCATAGTCAGAAGCAGCCGGAGTACCGGTTGGGTTTTCATATAAGTCTGATCCGTGTCTTTCATCATAATCTATCATCCTTTCCCATGAAATAAAAACATCGTTTTGTTTTTTTATGTTGCAGGCATTTTTCTATGAAAGAAAAATGCCGCATGACCAAATGGCCATGCGGCGAAAAGTAAATGTGTTCTCACACATTTAGAAAAATCCACATAAGTTTTAGAACGGGTTTTATACTAACATAAGAAACGGGGAATGTCAAAAATATTTTTAAAAAAATTTGAAAAACCTGAAGGTTTTTGCCAAATTCACTCGTTTGTATATAATGAGAGGGGTGAGAAAGGAGGTGATGAGACTTGACGGACAATTCCATACAGACAGCGCAGTTGGAGAGAGCCCTGGAAAAATATGAGAGGCTGATCTTTTCCATCTGTTATCGTATGGTGGGTGATTATTTTGAGGCGCAGGATGCGACACAGGAAACATTTCTTACATATTACAAGGTTCTGGATCGTTTTGACGGACAGAATGAAAAGGCATTTCTTACAAAGATTGCGACAAATAAATGTCTGGACTTTTTGAAGCGAAAAGGAAGTAAAGAAATGCCTTCGGAATCAGAGGTGCTGGAAAGCAGAGCCGGAACGGTTTCATCACCGGAGGAAAGGCTTCTGGAGGAGGAAGTGAAGGAGGAGCTCGCGAGAGCGTGCCGCGATCTGAAGCCCCCATATGGGCAGATTGCCTACGAATTTTATTGCTGCGACAGAACCGCGCGGGAGATCGCAGAGCAAAAGGGGATCAAATTAAAGACAGTACAGACGCAGGTTTTAAGAGCAAAGAAAATGCTTCAGAAAAAACTGGGGCAAAGATGACACGGCTATTTGCTTCTGAGTGAAGGCAAATAGCTTTGATGGCAGAAGTGAAATCGCATGCACGAATTTCACTTCGTCTCTTCGCGATAAACGCTCAGAAAGAGAGGAATAATATGGCACATATTACAGATCAGCAGATCACGAAATATTATCAGCATCGGTTGACGGCAAACGAAGAAATGGAATTATTGCAGCATGCAGCACAGTGCGAATATTGTGCCGGACGGTTGGCAGCAGGGCTCCCGGAGGTGGAAATGATATCGCTGCCCCGGGGAGTAACGGCAGGGATTTTGGAAAAAGCAGCAAAGATTCCTGACCGGAAGCAGAAACAGAGAGAATATTACCGGTATTGTACCAGAGTGGCATTGGGAGTCTGTATGGCACTGGGCCTTATGGTGACAGTGAATTCTCAGGGAGAACGGGGGCTGCCGGTAACGACACAGTCTCATATCATTTCCGATGTGGGGACATCTGTTTCCAGGTGTGATCCGGAGAGGATCATACCAAAGCAAGACTCAGAAAAGCTTGTTTACCAGCAGCGGTTAGAGAAGGAAAAGCAGAAACAGAAGGAGCAGAGAGAAAAGTTTGTAGAAAAAAAGCAGCAGGAAGGCAAGTGGGACATCAGTAACTGGTTTCTGAAAAAAAAGCAATAAATTTATTTCATATAAAATTTTGAGAATATTAGAAATTAGGAGGATCATTATGAAGCGAAAAAGAGGAAAATTTATGACATTTATTTTATCATGTATTCCGGGAGCAGGACAGATGTATCTGGGATTTTTTAAGGAGGGCGTCAGTCTGATGCTGCTCTTTATCGGAGTTTTGGTATTATCAAGCTGGCTGTATGTGGATGTGCTTGGCTTGCTGGCAATCGTTGTCTGGTTTTATGCATTTTTTGACGCAATCAACAAAAATTCCATGCCGGATGAAGAGTTCGCGGCATTGGAGGATCATTATGTATTGCTGGAAAATGTGCAGGAGCTGCCGAAATTATCCGTGGGTAAGGGGAGAAGATTTGCAGCCGTATTTTTAATTCTCTTTGGAATTTATCTGCTGGGAAATGATGTGGTGGCAATTATGGCACAGTGTGGAATTTATCTTTCTTATGAGCTGAGCCAGATACTGACCCGTTATATTCCGCAGATGTTGATCGCATTTTTGATCATTGGACTTGGTATTAAAATGATCCTTGGCAAAAAATCAGATCTGCAGGATGACGATGATAAATATCTGGAAGGGAGAGAGGATGAATGAGAGAGCGCAAGATTGGAACGATCACCATGGGAGTTTGTCTGGTAGTATTCGGTGTACTGTTTTTGGTACATATCTTTGGAGGTTTTTTGAATTATGAATTAATCTTTCATTTATGGCCGCTGATTTTGATCAGTCTGGGGATAGAAATATTATTTTATACCTGTCTTGCATCAGGAAAAGCAGGAAAATATGATTTTGCCGCGATCATTGTGTTGTTTCTTTTGATAGGATTTTCCATGTGCATGGCAGGGGCAGACTGGCTTGTGACAAATGTGCCGCAGGAGGTTTGGCTTCGTTTGTAATATTTAATTTTTGTTGTATCGGGGTTGAAAAAGTCATACTTATGTGATGTAATACCTTATATATTAAACATCAGGAAGGTAAGGCGGTAAGTATGGAATTTTTAATTTTAATGGCGGTAGCACTTGTGATCAGTGCGATCGGCTTCAAACGGTTTGTATGGTTTATTTCACTGGGATATGGTTTTTCGATTGCGGGACTTGGTGTTGCGATGATGATCCTGTTTCATTCTGATCTGAATGTGGTCACAGTGATACTGGCTGTTCTCTGCATCATATATGGGTGCAGGCTGGGCGGATATCTGATGATCCGTGAGGTGAAAAGTACATCCTATCAGGCGACTATGAAGAATGAGATTAAAGATGGCTCGTCTATGAATATCGTACTTAAAATTGTTGTCTGGATCAGCTGTGCATTATTGTATTGTTGTGAGGTTTCTCCGATCTTCTTTCGAATGAAGCATGGCGCACCGGTGGATGCTGTGGCAGTTGTGGGTACCGTGATCATGGCACTTGGAATTATCCTGGAGTCTGCATCTGATTATACGAAAAACCGGTTCAAAAAAGAGCATCCAAAGCAGTTTTGTAATGTAGGGCTGTTTCGGATCGTCCGATGCCCGAATTATTTCGGAGAGGTATTGATCTGGACCGGTGTATTTGTATCGGGTGTGACAGCACTTTCCGGTGCACTGGAGTGGTGTGCGGCTATCGCCGGATGGGTCTGTATCGTATACATTATGTTCGGCGGAGCAAGGAGACTGGAAATACGACAGAACAAAAATTACGGAGAGGATTCGGAATATCAGAAATATGTACGGGAGACACCGATTCTGCTTCCGTTCATTCCGTTGTACAGTGTCGCAAAATATAAATGGCTGGTGGGTTAGAATGAAAAAGAAGTATGAAGATTTTTCCATCGGGATGGCGTTGTTTGATGCCGTTTCGGTGATATTATTCAGCATAGCAGTGTTTATGATCGCCGTTCATTTTCATAATAAGATATTTATTGCAGGATCGTTATTATGTATCTGCGGAGGACTTGGGAAGGTAATCTGGAAGATCATTATTGCGGCATCCGGGAAGGATATTGTACCTCTGAACAGACAGATGCGGGTGGTCATGCCCATCGGCTTTCTGGGGATGATCCTTGGGGCTGTCACAGGAATGAGCCGTCAGAGTTGGACAGCCCTTGGAGGTAAGATCATTTCGTTTCCGGCAGTTATTTTCTTTGGAGTGACGTTGATCGGCATGAGCATGATGGGAGTTTTTGCCAAAAAGCTGGATTCCACGAAGGTGCGGTCGAACTGGATCGAGCAGATTACCAATGCAGTGGCGCAGGCGTGTTTTCTGGCAGGAGTTCTGTTGTGTCTGTAAGAAATAAAAAATAAATTTTGTTTGCATTTATTGCAGCATTTTTGAAAAAAGCGTGTCTATATAGGTAGATGCGTTTTTTGTTTTACTGAGAAATTACCGTTTTCTATAAAAATGCATCGCTCTAAAATATGACAAAGGGGGATTTTCAGATGAAGCATTGGAGGAGAAAGCAGGTTTTGGCATTACTTTTGGTATTCTCTGTGATCGGGACGGCAGGATGCGGCAGAGTATCGGGAACCGGTTTGGACGGCAGAGGTGTGGTATTGGGGAAGGAGACTGCGGCTTCGGAAGAGGCAGGAGGCAAAGCAACACCCGCGCATTCTGCCGGAAGTGAAAGTGGGATGGGCATCAGTGTAAATGATGAAGATGAAATCACTGAATCCGATTTTAAAAATTATTATCAGTCGTACTGCGAGGCATCGATTTCAAAATTCTTACAGCTAAACTGGGGAGAGAATCCCAGACAGGGGGCTGTAGTGTACTCTCCGGTAAATCTTTATATGGCATTGGGAATGTTGTCGGAGATGAGTGATGGAGAGACGAGGCAGCAGCTGCAGGATGGACTGGGCGGTCTGGATGAAGAGACAGCGGTAAAGAATCATATGTGCGTTTCTTCTGAGGAGCAGAAGGACAAAGGGGACAGACAGCAGACTATGATCCGGCAGACATCACAGTGGCTGTATGGGAAAGCGGGCCCCGGCGTCTGTTCTTTTGGCAATTCAGTCTGGTTTAGCGACCGATATGATTTTTCTGATAGCGTAAAGGATATTTTGAAGAATAATTATAATGCAAAATGCGATTCCGGCAGAATGGGAGATCCGGCTTTTGATAAAAAGATACAGAAGTGGCTGGATCATCAGACGGGAGGAAAACTTCGCAAGGAGATTTCTTCCAATATAAAAACAGAGTCGGATATGGCAATGATGCTTCTGTCCGCTGCAGATTTTAAGGATGAATGGGAGGAGCCGGTATTTGACCAAAAGGACACCCGAGAGGATACATTTTACGGACGCAATTATTATACCTGTGGAAATACCACGGAGGAGGAAAAGCTGGATAAGGTGACCTGTGACTTTATGAATACCTCCTGGAGTGGTTTATGCATGGAAAATAAACGCTTTCAGGCAGTATCTATTCCTATGAAGAATACACGGATGACGCTGGTTCTTCCAAGGAAGGGAGCAGCCTTTGATCAGATGAGCAGTGCAAAGAATATAAAAGATATTATAGAGCTGTGTGATCCGGAATGCGCAAAGTGGAAGCAGGGTCTTGTCAAGCTGTCCCTGCCAAAGCTTCAATTTCAGTCAGATATGGATCTTATTCCAATGTTGCAGGATATGGGGATCAGGGATGCGTTTCAGGTGGAAAAAGCAGACTTTGGACGTGTCTGGAAGGATAAGGACAAAGAGACATCTGTGCCGGATCTCTATGTGAGTAAGGCGAGACAGACAGGGGCAGTAAAGGTTGACGAGAACGGCTGTAGTGTGGCATCCTATACAGAGATTGCAATAAAGGAAACAATGATGCTTCCGGATATACAGATGACGATGAAATGCAACCGGCCATTTGTTATGATATTATCCGATGATCAGGGGACACCGTTGTTTGTCGGGGCTGTGAGCAGAATCGAGTGACCGGAGTTATAAGGAATGAATGGGCGTGCTCCATGATATATAACAGGAAATAAAGTCGGAGACTGCGTTTGTGTGAACATTACACAGGAAGGGGGGATGTGCAGAGATGGAGAATCGTATGGAAGATGAAAAGATTATACAATTGATCTGGGACAGAGAAGAGCAGGGGCTTAAAGAATTGTCTGATAAATATAATAATTATTGTCATAGTATATCCTGCAGGATCGTTCATGACGAGGAGGATGCCAGGGAATGTGTCAATGATACATGGCTTCACACATGGAATGCCATCCCGCCCAAACGACCGGCGGTATTGCCGGGATTTCTGGCAAAGATCGTTCGAAATCTGTCTTTAAACAGATACAGACATATGCATACAGCACGAAGAGGGGGAAACAGTGTGGATATTGCTCTGGAAGAATTACAGGAATGTGTTTCCGATGGTAGAACAGTAGAGGAACAGATAGAGCTTAAGGAATTGTCGGCAAGCATTGCGAAATTTCTGAAACGGCAGTCGGAGAGAAACCGGGCGATCTTTTTGCAGAGGTATTTTTATATGATGTCCACGAAGGAGATTGCAGAGAAGCTTGGAATGAGAGAAGGGACTGTGAGATCAACACTCAGCCGGATGCGTAAGGATCTGAAGGGCTGGCTGGAGAAGGAGGCGGTTTATCTGTGAAAAAACAAGATACAAACAAAAGGGCAGAGCAGATAGCAGATGCCATTGGAGAGCTGCCGGAGCAGATGATCTGTGATGCTCTGGATTTTGAGGAAATAAAGGGGAAACAGAAGCGGAAACGGAGACACCGCATAGAGGTTTTAAGCGGTCTGGCAGCGGCAGCCATTTTATGCATTGTTGTGTTACATGGGAGTGATCGTTCATTCTTACAAAAGCAGACAGCAGACGTAGATAAGACGGAAGAAAAGGCAGCCTTAAAGGAAAATGATCAGACAAAGGATGTGTCGGAGGAGAAACTGGATATCTGGTGCATGGCTTTCGGAACAGGTGAAGATGCAACGAAATATGTAGATTCTGACCATCAGGATCAAAATACAGAAAGTTCTGATGTCAAAAAAGAGAGTGGCCAAAAGGAAAGTCGGGGGAATTCGAAAAACGAGGGAATCGTTCAGGGGAAGGAAAAGGATTCTAGTGGAGGAGAAGCGGGCACTGTCGGGGCAGCGAAGTCAGATAGCCGGGATACCATCGGGGACTCAGAGCAGGAGGGAGAACAACTTAGGGCAGGAGAGAGACAACTTCTTCCTACTAATATTACAGGAAAAGGTAAAAATAAAAGGGTACAGTTTACATTGCAGTTTGGAGCGACAGGGGATACGGCAAGATATCAACTAAAAGCTTCTGGATTATGTATGGAATTGATTGCCAGGAATCATACGGCACAGAAAAAGATTACCGTGCAAGGGAATATAAAGTCCAAGATAACCTGCGCATCAGGTACACAGATTGGATGTTCTATTGTGGTTTCGGATATGAAGCATGGAACGACCACGCCTTCTATCACTGTTATAAAGGAAAATAAGGATACAGGGAAACAGATCAAAGGGAAAATAAAGATTGAACAAAAGAATGGAAAATATTATCAGTATCTGACGGATAGGTGATAGTAGTTTGGAATGTTTCCCAATAGAAAATAAGAGTGCTTCCTGTAAGGCAAAAAGAAGCTTCCCATATCCGGAAATGAAATATGGGAAGTTTGAGTTAGTAACCATATTAGATAATATAAAACCAGGTTTCATCCGGATCTACAGGTTCATTCACTGTCTTTTGACCCTGATGATATTTTAATTCCTGATTTTTAATATTTACTTTTGTGCCGGCAGGGATAGATGTAGTAATAAATACATTACTTCCGATCACGCAGTTTTCACCAATGATACTGTCTCCACCCAAAATGGAGGCGCCGGCATAGATGGTAACATTATCACCAATCGTAGGGTGGCGTTTCTTGCCTTGGAGCTTCTGCCCGCCGCGGGTAGAGAGAGCACCCAGCGTAACACCCTGATAAATCTTAACATTCTTTCCGATGGTTGTAGTTTCTCCGACGACAATGCCGGTTCCGTGGTCGATAAAGAAGTATTCTCCAATGGTGGCACCGGGATGAATATCAATACCAGTGGTGCTGTGTGCATATTCTGTCATGATACGTGGAATCAAAGGCACATTTAACAAAAACAGTTCATGGGCGAGGCGGTTGATCGTGATTGCCTGAAATCCTGGGTAAGATAGAATTACTTCCTCTTTGGAGTAGGCAGCAGGATCACCGTCAAAAGCAGCCTGCAGATCGGTTTCCAGAAGAGCACGAACCTTTGGTAATGTGTGGAAAAATGCCACAGTCAGACGCTGTGCTTCTACATGAAGTTCGCAGTCATCAGCATTTTCGTAGTCTGGAGAATATTTCAATGCCAGCTCGATCTGTTTATTCAGACGAAACAAGGTATCCTCGATCAGAACACGGGTACTGTTTTCCATGATATATATTTTGTGGGTAGTATCCCGGAAATAACCCGGATACATAATTTTCATCAGATTTTCAATGATCTTGATGATCACATACCGGTCCGGCTGGGTAAAGAGTTTCATTTTGTCGATGGAGCGGTCATGGGTGTAATCGCTTAAGATAGTATCGACGATGTCATTTACGTTATTTTCAATAATGTTATCCATAGGAATCCTCGCTTCTGTGTATGAGATCATATAAGATCTTACACGGTTTATTTAGAATATATTTTATTATATGTTTTTTATCACTGTAAATGTTTATTTGTTGATCTGATCCAGATCCTTCATCCACATTGCCACGGAAGCATCACTCGGCATACGCCAGTCGCCTCGTGGAGAAAGAGCTACACTTCCAACCTTCGGACCGTCCGGCAGACAGGATCGTTTGAACTGCTGAGAGAAAAATCTCCAGTAGAAGGTGCGCAGCCATTTGTAGATCGTATCCTTATCATAAGCACCCTTGAAGGTATAGCAGGCAAGGCGGTAAATCTTCGAAGGGGTGTAGCCAAAACGCATCATATAATAGAGATAGAAGTCGTGCAGCTCATATGGTCCCACCAGATCCTCAGTTTTCTGGGAAATCTCTCCATCCTTTGGAGGGAGAAGTTCCGGACTCACCGGAGTGTCCAGAATATCAAGAAGCACGGTACGCAGCTCTTCGTCATCTGTAGTCTCGGCATAATAAAGAACGAGATAGCGTACCAGCATTTTTGGGATGGAACAGTTTACGCCGTACATCGACATATGGTCGCCGTTATAAGTTGCCCAGCCAAGAGCCAGTTCCGACATATCTCCGGTACCGATCACCATACCGTTTTCCTGATTGGCAACATTCATAAGGATCAGGGTACGCTGTCGGGCCTGGGAGTTTTCGTAGGTGACATCATGTACCTCCGGATCGTGGCCGATGTCACGAAAATGCAGATTGACTGCCTCGTGGATCGGAATTTCCTGCAGGGAAGCTCCAAGTTTTTGGGTCAGTGAGCAGGCATTTCTCATGGTGCGGTCTGTGGTTCCGAAGCATGGCATGGTAATGGCTTTGATGCCGGAACGGTCAAGCCCCAGAAGATCGAATGCCCGTGCAGTGACAAGAAGTGCCAGTGTTGAATCAAGACCACCGGAGATGCCAAGAACTGCACTTTTGCAGTGCGTGTGTGCCAGACGTTTTTTAAGTCCCATCGCCTGGATACTAAAGATTTCATTGCAACGGCGGTCACGGTCAGCTTTTGCACTTGGGACAAACGGTGTGCGGGAGTAGAATCGTGTCAGTTTCGTCTCTGTAATATTCTGAAAGGAGAAGTGACATACTCTGTAACCGGCCTGTGTGGGAGGTATGATCTCGAAGGTACCCATACGGCGGCGTTCACTGACCAGACGTCCCAGGTCAAGTTCCGATACCGTCATTTCATTATGAAAACGCTCGGATTGTGACAGGATACTTCCGTTTTCGGCAATCAGATTGTGCCCGGCAAACACAAGATCTGTCGAGGACTCGCCTTCTCCGGCATCTGCATAGACATATCCACAGATCAGACGTGCGGACTGATTACTAACCAGCTCCCGGCGATATACCTCCTTGCCGGTGGTTTCATCACTTGCGGAAAGGTTTGCAATCACCGTGGCCGATGCCATGGCATGATGACAGGATGGTGGGATTGGCATCCACAGATCTTCACAGATATCAATACCAAGCACAAAGTCCGGCAGATTATCTGCGGCAAACAGAAGCTTGGCACCGAAAGGAATCTGATTACCGTGTTCTCTTAAGGCTGGAATGTCAACAAATTCATTTTCGACAGGTGCCGGTGCAAAATGTCTGGCCTCATAAAATTCAGAGTAGTTTGGTAAATGTTGTTTTGGTACAAGTCCCAAAAGCTTCCCCTGATAAATGACAGCTGCAACATTGTACAGGCGTGCATGACAAAGGAAAGGAAGTCCCACCACGATCAGCATATCCTTTGTACCGGAAGCAGAACGGATCTGTTCCAGTCCCTCGAGGCAGCCATCCAGAAGGATATTTTGTAAAAAGAGATCATTACAGGTATATCCGGAGATACAAAGCTCCGGGAAGACCAAAAGCCTGATACATTCCTTCCAAGCCTGATCCATGCACTGAATGATCTGTTCTGTGTTGTAAGCAGTATTACCCACTTCGATATCCGGTGTAACTGCTGCAACTTTGATAAATCCATCTTTCATAATGATGTCATCCTTTCCTGAATAAATAAATCATTATTTTTAATTATACCCAAAAGTAGGGAAAAAGCAATCATTCTCCGGAAGGAGCCGTTTGACTGCAGATGAGATATACGGTTGAAGTGAGTGTTTTCCAGAGAAAAGAAATGTGTTATGATAATGCTGTTGTCTGACGAAAGAGGAAAGTTTGTAATTATGTCTGGGGTCCGGGGGGTGTGGGCTGTAGAAAGGAATGCAGGATGATTATGGATATTTTATATCAGTTATTTTATACCGTATTTTCCATGAGCTGTATGGTGCTGGTGCTGCTTCCGGTGGTACTGCTTTTACGCCTTGTGTTTCGTGGACATGCCAGAGGGACTATTCTGGCATTATGGGGAGCTTTGTTTTTGAGAGCAGTTTGTCCGTTGGGAATGAGCAGTCCGGTTTGTTTGTACGAACCATGGAATCGGCAGTTTCATACTTTGTTGCGATCTTTGGGACTTCAGATTTTGCCGGATCAGGGACTGTTGACCGGTTGGCGATACGTATTTCTGGGAAGTCTCAGGGCATCCAGGACGTATCAGGTCTGTGCGCTGATCTGGATTGGAGGAATGGTGCTTTTGTTTCTTGGGACAATAGGGAAGCAGATGAGGCTTCAGAAGAAACTGAAACAGCATTCCCAGTGTCTATTTGACCGGATATATCAGTCGGATCTGCTTGCCTTTCCAGTGAGAACAGGACTGGGCAGAGGGAAGATTTACCTGCCGGAGGGACTTCTGGCAAAGGAAATGAAAGAGATTATATCCTATGAACAGTTACGCAGACGGCGCAGGGATGATCTGTGGAGAGAAATTGCCTTTCTGGTATGTTGCATTCATTGGTGGAATCCGGGAATCTGGCTGGCATATTATCTGTTCTGGTGCGACCAGAATGGGGCATGTGACGCAGCATTTGTGAAAAGAACAGGGATGGAGCCGACCCGGTGTGCTCAGGTGCTGGCCAATATGAAAAAAGATGATGAACGTAAGATATCGTTTTCGTTAATGAGCAGTTATGAGGGGAATTTATCCCGCCGGGCAGAAAATCTTTTGTATTTGAAAAAAAGATCTTTATGGCAGAATAGTCTTGGGGCATTTCTTGTGACGTTATTTGTGTTCTGGGCATTTGTTTTGTCTGCTTTTCATGGTGGAGTGGCAAATGAAGAGGCATCGGAGAATCTTTTTAACAGTGATCAGGCGAGAAATGTGACGGATCGTGTTATTGCAGGCAGTGATGTACAGGTATCCAGCGGCAGTGCCTTTCGGCTGGAGCTGGTGCTGTCTAAGGGAACATACCAGAAGGGAAAAGGATATCAGGGAATATGCCGGCTTCAGTTGATGGATACCAAGGGGAAGCAGGCGGCCGCACTTGATCTGGACAATGTGTTTTCTGATCGAAAGACTTTACGTTTTAATGAAAATGTTTCCCTGGAGGCTGCGGATTACAATGAAGATGGTGATAAAGAAATTGCTATTGGACAGAAGACAGTACAAAACCAGAAAACAGGATATGACTACTACATTATAAATATCAAAAAGGACAAGCTGGAGGCAGTCAGTCCGGCAATTCATTTTGAGCATGTTACGGCATTACAGGAGGGCTCTCTGGTGCTATCCTATGTGCAGGGAGCAGGCGGTGTCATTACGGTGACGGAGAACGGTGTGACGTCCTATTATGTCTGGAACACGCAGATACAGGAGTATGAGCAGCAGGATATGACGGAGGAGCAGCTGGAGAAGCGCAGGAGTGAGGAAAGTGAAAAAACACAGGAATCACAGACGCAATATTCTCTCACGGATAAAGAGGATAAAGAAGTGATGGATGTATCGGTCAGCAAGCAGGATAACGGGGGGCTTTCGGTGAAAAAGATAAGGATCAATCCGGATGGACTGGATCAGCGGACCGGTACCAAAACAATAACAGATGTGGAAGGGTATTATTTAGACCTGCAGTGGGCGCCTTCGGACAAGGACCAGAAAAGATATGCATTGCTGACTTATAATGGAACGGATGGCAGGACATTTTCGCTGTATGATGTAAAAGATGCAACAATGTGTTACCGGCCACAAAATGGAAATGAAGCATTGCAAAAGATTTTTCAAAAATATGGTGCTTCCGATGATATTACCCTGGAAAAAAACGGGGCAGTTGTCTATTCTTTGATGGAGATTGCGGATAATGACACATTGAAGATTAATTTTGCAGCGAGTGCGGAGGATAATGTAGCTGTCAAAGGAACTTATCTGTACAGCCTGTCTTCGGGAGAGGTAACCTCTTTACAGTATAGCCGGGAATAATGACAGATTGATATTGTTTTCTTATGGGGTTACCCCGATGGAATATCGGAAAGAAAAAATGGAGTGGCAAAACTAATGATTGCAGAGAAATGCTACATGCGGTATATTTATATAGAGAATATTCGTAACGAAAAGGAGGTGTTCTCATGATTGCGAGATCAAGAGAGCTGTTTGAAGAGGCACCTCGATGCACACAGTGTGGGCGTATTCTTCCGGATGTCTATGAGGAGGATGATATCTGCCCGACCTGCAAGGAAGCAAATCTGTTTGCAGAGGTGAAGGATTTTATCCGGGAAAACGATGTTCGGGAAATGGATGTGGCAGAGCATTTTGATATCCCGGTATCCAAGGTAAGAAAATGGATCAGAGAGGGACGGATACAGTATAAGGGAGAGGCTGGAAAGTCCGTATCCGGGGTTCATTGTCAGATTTGCGGAAAGCCGATTGAGTTTGGTACTTTATGTCCGGAATGCCATAGAATGCGGGGGTTACAGATTGTAGCCAAGCAGTATGCCGAGCAAAAGTCGGAGATGCGTTTCTTCAATAAAAACAAGTAAAGTGAGAATAGACGATGTTGATAGTATGTTGCAGGAAACGGCAGAATGGTTAATCCTGCAGCAGTACAAAAAAGACGAGCGGAATGGTGATCAGTGCCAGAAGATTGGAGATCAGAGCCATGGATGCGCCGATCGTGGTGTCACTGTCGTAGGCGGCAGGGATCACGATAGTATTTAACCCCAATGGCATCGCATATGCACAGATCAGAACATGACGGATATCCGGGGACAACCGCACCAGTCGTGCAAGCAGAGCAAAGAGGAGAGGCATAAAGAGCAGACGGTAAAAAGCAACGAGATAGATTTTCCCGGCAGAAAGCAGAGTGCGTAGAGGATAACCGCCAATGATAAATCCGGTAAGGATCATAGCAACAGGTGCCATGCAGGCACTTCCGGAGGTGATAACGGTGGGGAGTGGCGGAGGCAGGATCACTCCGGTGATACCCAAGAGCACCCCCAGAATGGAGGCGAGATTAATGGGCCCCAACCATTTCTGACGCCAGGACAATTCTCCGTTATCCGGCATCAGCCAGGAGATACCGACACTGTTCAGAAACAGATTGATCGGCAGGGTAAACATCAGATAGTCGAAAAGGACATCGTCCCCGAAAATACCTTCCACCACAGCATTCCCCATAAAAGCAATATTTGCCACCATAAAAGAGTAGCGGTAGATGCCGCGCTCTTCTTTTTTTTCTGCAAAAAGCGGGGTCAGCAGTAATGATAATGCAAGAGCGATCACAAGGGAAATCAGGCTGTAGAAAAGGAAAGATATTTTTTCTGTAAGATTTTGTATGGTACATCGGGTCATAAAGGTATTTAGTACAAGACAGGGCATAAACACCAGATTTTCCAGCTTCGACAGGACAGAACTGGAATTTTCAGGGATAAGGTTCCGCTTTCTCAATATATATCCAAGCATCATAAATAAAAACATAAAAAGCATTTGCTGAAATGCAGATAAAAATACGTCCATAGTCCTTTTATATTCCTTTCTACATCATTTATTATCATTGTTTTCATCTAAAATTAGTATGGTAAGATAACGGGAATATCATACCTTCGGATGTAAGAAATATCATAAAATTGACACAAATTTCCAATAATTATGTCATGTTCTTTGGATAAAATAGATATGATGACATAATAAAGGAGTACGCAGCATGAAACGTAAAAAAGTATTATATCTGCATATTGGTATGCCAAAGACGGGCACAAGTTCCCTGCAATTGTTTTTAGTACAAAATCAGGAAGCACTGGCGAAACAGGGATTTGCTTACCCTATGATGCCGGGACGATATTTTGCAGTGTCGCCCAATCGGAATGCGCATTTTCTGGCAGGGAAGATCAAGGATGCCCAGGGACATGAAGATCTGGATCAAACGGAACAGATAAAAAAACAATCGTTTGAATTGCTGGATCGTACTTTTTGGAATACAGATAACGTGATCCTCAGCGATGAGGCAATCTGGAATACCTATAAGTCTGGTAATCCGGAATGTCTACGGTCGATCCGTACCTTTTGTGAAGAAAGAGATATTGCATTAAAGCTGATTGTGTATCTGCGGCGTCAGGATTATTATCTGGAATCCTACTGGAAGCAGCAGATTTTAAAACGCGGTGTTAACTGGAGCTGGGAACGAATGATCAAAAAGACACCTAAATATATAGTGCTGGATTATTATAAACATCTTGAGGTGCTTGCCAAGGAGGTAGGGCGGGAAAATATCATGGTGCAGCTATATTATGAGGAATGCTTTGATCTTTGCAGCGATTTTCTGAGGGTGGCAGGAATCAAGCTGTCCGATGAATTTGAGCCGTTAGAAGAAAAGATCAATCTCAGTCTGAACAATAATTATGCCCAGATTAAGAGGATTTTGAATGGAGTTTGTTCCGAAGATCCCGTTAAGTGGAATATAGAGCACAAGTGGTTAAAACGAATGGTGATCGATGGTTCCAGACTGGATAAGGAACAGTACGAAAGTACGATGTTTTCCGAGGAAGAGCGTCGTAAATTTTTGAAACGCTTTGAGGAGGTCAATCATAAGATTGCCCGGGAATATATGGGAAGGGATGAGCTTTTCGATGATTCTATGGAGCAATCGCAGAGTTTACCAAAATGGGAGCCGGACAATCCGCTTCAATATGAGGATACGGTGGCATTTTTGGGAATGGCTCTGCTGGAATTAAAAAGAGAACAGGAAATGCAGCGTGCGCAATTAAAGCAGCTTGCATCTGGTCAAAGAAGTATATTTCGGAAAGTAATAGATAAATGCCGGTCCGTGATATGAAATTGGAAATCCCTGCGTTGACAAGCAGGGATTTTCTGCTTATTATAAGGAGGTAACTTTATGAGAATATAAATCGAAATAGAAAGATCGGTATATGATATGATAATCATTGAAGAAACAGAGGAAGATAAGAACCGGGTTACGGTGCCGGATGAGGATTCTTTTGAGGAAGAGGAGCTGACCACGGAGGAAGCTAAGTACCGCAGTGCTAAAGAGCTTCGGGATACTCTTGCGTGTGTAGAACGTTATGAACAGGGAGTCAAAACTTTGTTGGATGCAGCGGCTTTGTTTGATGAGATCAGCGATTATGAGGATAGCGCAAAGCTGGCAGCAGATTGTCGCAGAAAAGCAGAGTCATACGAAGAGAAAAGCATGGAAAAAGCGTATCAGGAGGCGGTAAAGCTTCAAAAGGATGCAGTGACCAAGATGGATTACCGCACGGTTATTTCCGAGTTGGAACGATTTCCACAATACAAGGATTGTGGGGAGCGGATCGAGGAATGCAAAAGGCAGATCATCCGTCAGGAGACAAAGACGGCATGGAAAAACAGGATCATTGCATTTGTTATCATTGCAGTTGCCGTAGTTTGTATTTATGGCGTATTTTCTTTGCTCTTATCATAATATACAAGGCATGGAGGGGGAGACTTTCATGCCTGTCTGCTTGTATAGACAAGTGGAAGAAAGGATAAATTATGTATTATGTACTAAAAGATGTATTGACGACCAATCAGATTGCGATGCTGGGTGTGCTGGCGGCGTTTATACTGACATTTCTGATGTTGAAGTTTCCATTTCCGTTTTTGCCAAAGGATCAGGGGCGTGCCTTTGCGGTAAATGGAGCACTTTCCAAAGGAAAGCTCAGGGGCGTGGGACTGACCTTTGTATGCGCTTTTATTGTATGTTCTCTTTTGTTTTTACCAATTACCAGAGAATATGTTATTTACTGTATTCTTCTGTTTGCCATGATGCTCAGCGGGTATCTGGACGATGCTTCTGACAAGCCGTGGAACGATTACAAAAAAGGAGCCATTGATCTGATCCTGTCATTGGTGGCAATGTGGACATTTGTTTCCAACAATTCTACAGATATCATGTTGTTTGGGAACACTATTTCCATTCCGGTTCCGGTTTATTTCCTTTTGGGAGTGGTTTTATTGTGGGTATCGGTCAATGTCACAAACTGTACGGATGGTGTAGACGGACTTTGCGCAAGCCTCTGTATGGTGGTGCTGGGTGGTTTTACGGTGATTTTTTCGAAAGAGCTGGGACAGTATGGCATTGCCAGCCTGATGTTTATGGGGGTATTGCTGGCATATCTGTATTTTAATTCTAAGCCAAGCTCTATGCTGATGGGAGATGCCGGATCCAGAGCATTGGGATTTTATCTTGCAGTGATCGCCATGAAGTCAGGCCATCCGTTTGCGTACATAATTCTTGCATTGGTGGTTATCATAGATGGTGGAATCGGATTGGTAAAGATTTTTCTGAAGAGATTCTTTAAAATCTGTATTCTGAAAAATACGCTGACACCTCTTCACGATCATGTCCGCAAAAACAAAGAGTGGTCAGATACGCAGGTAGTGTTCCGCTTCTGTATTTATCAGATTATACTGGTGGCGGTTGCATATATTTTCGCAGCATATCTGTAAAAAGGATGGAATATTTCCGAAAAACAGCGGTTAATTCCGGAAAAGAGCCGTATACAAAACGGCAGAATGGAGTCAGTTATGGTAATTACAAAATATTCCCTGATCGGAGCGGTGCTTCAGATGTACCCTTCCGCAGAGAAATGCTTTAATGAAATGGGAATGCATTGTGTATCCTGCCATATGTCCCCAAGGGAGACACTGGAGCAGGCATGTCAGGTACATTCCTGCGATGTCGACGAATTGATCCAAAAGCTGGATGAACATATTAATGGACCTGCCTGAGCGGGTCCGTTTTTGTATAGAAATATTAGTAATCCGGTGGAAAATGAAAACAAGGATAAAATACAGGTTGTGTTTTGATTATAAGATAACAATATTGGCACAGGAAAGATCTTCTGCCAGATTATAAACAGTACCGCTTTGCAGCCCTACGACGGTAGGCCGCAGTACAGAAAGGGCACTGTTCTTTACGACACGGGCTTTTTCACCGTTGCTCAGCTCAACGGTAGAATCTACCGGATACAGGATGACACTGGAGAGAAAGCTTCGCATAGCAGTAATATCCAGCTCTTCGGACATGGACATCACCATCTCCACTGCGGTTCTCTGGGAAAAAGCCTTTTTGTAGGGACGTTCTGTCACAAGAGCATCGTACACATCCACCACGGACAGGATCTTGGCATAGGGTACGATCTTATCACTGCTGACTCCCATGGGATAACCCGAGCCGTTCATTTTTTCGTGATGCTGCAGTACCGCAAAACAGATACTGTCATTAAATTTATTTTTTTCTTTAATAATGCGGTAGCCTAACAGGGAATGTTCTTTCATGACAGCAAATTCTTCATCAGTGAGACGTCCCGGTTTATTTAAAATATTTAGTGGAATTTTTGATTTACCCATGTCATGAAGAAGACCGGCGATACCAATGTTGTAGACATCCTGCTGGGACATCTGCATATTCTTGGCAACGATCATGGACATAGTGGCAACATCGACGCTGTGCTTGAAGGTGTATTCATCGCTTGTTTTCAGGGCACTGATATCCACGGCCACGGCTGCATTGTCATCAATGGCACGCATCAGGTCACTGGTAATGGTCGTTGTAGTCTGAGCGAAATGAGGATTGTTGGTATCGCTGTACAGATGCTGGATCCCCTCGGAAATACGTTTTTTGACACTGACCGACAGACTGACCTTGGCGGGATCTGCCTCACGGTATTTGGAAATATTATTTTTGGCAATGGCAGAGGTGGGCTCAGCAACAGAAGAGGGATCTTCTTCTTCTTCTCCCTCTTTAATATATACCCCGCTGATATTCAGTTTTTTCAGTGCCTCGATCTGGTATTCATCCAGATAAGAGCCACGCACGATCAGAGAGTGCCCCCGGCTGTTCTCTACTTCCTGATCGATCCGCATTCCTTTTCGGAGATCGCGGGTTCTCACAAAATATCGCTTTACCACTTCAATACCGCCTTTATATACGAAATATACCTACATGATAGTATACCTTATTTCGGGAAATAGATAAAGCCTTGAATGAAAACAAAAAGAAAAACAAAATAGAAAAAACTATCGCTTTTTGGAAAAATTTGTTATACTTGAATTATGAGAGCAGAAAAGAAAGGCAGAAAAATTATGGATGGAGACTTATTTTCTTTAGGAGAAGAGGAAGAAAAGGCGCTAAAAGCGCAGGAGAAAGAAGATAAAAGGATCTTGGAGGAAAAAGGGTTTTCCCTGTCGGATGGCGATGACCTGAAAGGATTTGGTGATTTTTCGCTGGATGATGTGAATGAAGATCTCTGGTAAAATTTAAAGTTGTTTTCCAATTATTCAGGAGACAGCTTTTTTTATTTTTCGTAATCATTTTCGTAAATAATTTGGTCTGAAATGGCGAATTTTCTTGACAAATACGAGGTGCGAGCCTAATATATAAATTAGGTTACATATAGCACTTATTATGATAGGAGGTGCAGCAATGCCACCGAAGACACAAATTTCCAAAGAAATGATTTTAAAAACCGGTTTGGATCTGGTGATCCGGGAAGGTTATGAAGTGATAAATATCAAACGTCTGGCAAAGGAGCTTGGCTGCTCCACCCAGCCGATCTCATGGTCCTTTGGTAATATGGAAGCGTTTCGGGAGGAACTCTTTCAATATTCATTAAACTATTTGAATTCTAAAATGATACCAAATGGAAACAATCCGGTCGCTGCATTTTTCTCTGTAGGGGAGACTTATTTAAATATGTCATTTGATGAACCCAATCTGATCCGTTATCTGCGGACAGATTCTAAAGGACTTGTCAACCTCGGCGGGATTGGAGCGGTTTTTGATGAGGAGAAAAACAAATCCCTTCGGGAGGTTCTGGGGCGTGTTGTTGGCTTCAGTGAGGAAAAAGCACGGGAGTTTATGAATACGGTAGTGATCTATACACAGGGGCTTGTGACATTTATTATTGATGGAACCATTACCATTTCCCGAGAGGAAGCGGTTCATATGCTGGAAAATGTAGGTGTGATGCATATGGTATATGCAGGCATTCCGTTTGAGAAGGCAGCGGTTTTGCTTAAGATTTAACACATTTGTCAATTTTTTAGGGTAGTCTTACACTGCAATATTTGATACAATAATACTGGTGTTTTTTGGTAAAAAGACGAGTAGTACGATTGTATGGTATTGCAGTTTTTTTACTGTTATCAGGAAAAGGCAGTCAAGCTGCCCAGACAATGAAAGTGGGGATCCCCACAGTATTCTTAAGAAGTTGTTTTCTTAAGAGCGATAACAGGAGGGACGAAATGAAGAAAATCAAACGTAAGGGGTTATCATGGCTTTTGATAATGGCCATGGTGCTGTCAGGACTGGCACTGCCACAGGGACAGAAGGCAAAGGCGGCAGAGACGTCGTATGATCTGACGGTCGAGAAAGGACAGAGTCCTGTGACTATGGCAATCAATGACCGAGGAGCGGATTATATTGCCGACGTTATTTTTAACGTACCGGATGCCGCAAAGGAAAAAAGCAAGCTGACCGCATCTGGATCAAGGATAGAGATCACGGGTAAGGTTAATAGCATCAGCAGCGATACAGGAAGTCTGCAGGCGATGCTCTATACGCAGGATGACAGCTGGAATTGGAACCAGACGAAGCAGGCAGTAGCTGTGAAAGCAGGACAGGAGTTTCGTCTCAGCTATGATCTGACACAGATGGTATGGAATGGATCTACGTTAGAAAAGATTGGTCTGCGTTTTGTAGATAATTCAGTGAATACATCAACAGTTAGTTATACACTTGCTTCTGCAAAGCTGATTGTGGGAGATTCTTCTTCCAGTGGCGGGAGCACAGGCGGTTCTACCGGAGGGACTACGGAGGATGGGCTTGATGCTAATGCCAGAGAGGATTCCAGTCTGTATTCGGCATCATATACTGCGAAACCGGATAACCAGTATTGGACAGAATATACATTTTCTATTACGAATCATACATCACAGGCAGTTTCTAAGGTGCAGGCAGTGATGCCAACCAGTGGAGAACCAAAGAATTTTAAATCCTTTGACTCTATCAGTGCGGTATATAATGCAACGGTCGGCGGTGTAATCGTATATTATGCTCAGGAGATTGCAGCAGGAGCTACAGTTAACATTAATGGAAAGATTGGTTTTGACCCTACCTCTGTTACGGTGGGTTCCGCCTATGTCCGTGCGGTAAACTGTAATCCTCCATCGGGAGAAGGTACCGAATCCGGAAAATTAAATTATAAGATAACAGGTGAAACAAAAGATATTCCACATGAACAGACACCGGTTGGTAAGCATGGTAGACTTCATTTGAAAAAGGTGGCAGGCTACGGAAATGCGCCGGTTATCGTGGATCAGAACGGCAATCCGTATCAGTTACGAGGTGCAAGCACCCATGGTATTCAGTGGGATGTCGGATATAATTATGTCAACAAAGGGGCTATGCAAAGTCTTCGTGACGAGTGGGGGGTAAATCTGTTCCGTATGGCATGTTATGTAACACAGAATGGTTATACAAAGGGTGCTCAAAGCAGTATGGATAAAACGATTGAAAAGGGAGTCGAGGCTGCAAAGGAATTGGGAATGTATGTAATTGTGGACTGGCATATTCATGCAGAAAACCCTCATGACACGAAATCATGGGCAAGGGATTTCTTTAAGAAATATGCGACCAAATATAAAGATTACGATAATGTGATTTTTGAAATCTGTAATGAACCCAAAGATGTGCAGTGGTATACAGGTAATGGCAATGATCTATACAGTTATTGCAAAGAGATTGCCGGTATAATTCGCGATTGCGGTAGCGATGCGTTAATTGTTTGTGGAACCAATACCTGGTCTCAGGATGTCGAAGATGTTGTCAAGAAGCCATTAAAAGATGATGGCTTTGAAGATATTCTTTATACCTTTCACTTTTATTCAGCAAGCCATTATGCGGACAAAATGGAGAAGGTGAAGAAAGCGACAGCGGACGGTACACCTATTTTTGTGACAGAGTTCGGTATCTGTGATGCAGAGGGAAATGGTGCTTTTGATACAGCAAATGCAGATGCGTGGATCAAATTGTGTGATTCTTATAATATCAGTTATGCGTGCTGGAGTTTGTGTAATAAGGGAGAATCCGCATCTTATTTGAAGACTTCTTGTAATAAGACGACTGGAGGTTATGTAGAATCAGATCTTGCGACCACAGGAATCTGGCTCATCAATACTTATCGTGCTCATCAGGACATCGAAGAGGAAACCGATACAAAGGTAACACCGAAGCCAACGTCAAGTGCCAGTGCGACACCCGGAACAGGCGCAAGCAGTAAGCCGAGTGCGACACCGACAACTGCAGCGAGTGAAAAACCAAGCACGAGTCCAAGTGCGAAACCAAGCGCAACACCGAGCACAAGCCCAAGTAGTAAACCGAGTGCGACACCGACAACTGCAGCGAGTGAAAAACCAAGCACGAGTCCAAGTATGAAACCAAGCGCAACACCGAGCACAAACCCAAGCAGTAAACCGAGTGCGACACCGACAACTGCAGCGAGTGAAAAACCAAGCACGAGTCCAAGTGCGAAACCAAGCGCAACACCGGGCACAAGTCCAAGCAGTAAACCGAGTGCGACACCGACAACTGCGGCAAGCGAAATGCCAAGTGCAAGTCCAAGTATGAAACCAAGCGCAACACCGAGCACAAGTCCGAGCAGTGAACCAAGTGCAACGCCGACGGCACCGGCTCCAACACCGGGGACTTCGCCAGCACCAACTCCAACACCGGGGACTTCACCAGCACCAACTCCAACACCGGGAGGGACAACAACACCGAACCCGGATACCTCATCAAGACCGGGGATGTCTCCTGAGCCGACGAATCCAACGACTTCTGCATCAGCCACCCCGAGTAGTTCGCCATTACCGGGAGGGACTGCGGCACCGTCCGGTAATGTAACACAGACATCGTCAACGGATGATTCTGAGCTGACAAATAGCGGATCACAGGGCGCAAAACTTCGTCTGGCAAAAAAGACGTTAAAGATTAAGAAAGGTAAGAAAAAGCGCATTGTGATCAAGGTTAAGATGCCAGGTGACAAGGTGAAAAGATACAAAGTAATTGGTAAGAAAAAGATTGTTAAGATCAATGCAAAGGGTGTTGTAAAAGCCAAGAGAAAAGGAAAAGTTACGATTAAAGTTATTATGAAGAGCGGAGCCACTGCTAAGTGCAGGGTGATCGTAAAGAAATAATTAGCTCTAATGTCTTCGGAATTCATTTCCGAAGACATTTTTTATGGTAGTAAAAATGCAGGATCTTTGTTAAAGAAAAAGAAACATATTTTTCATGAATTATTCATTGTATTTCCGACAACCGTTTTGTATAATGATTTAGCTTTTTGGAATATTGCAATGGAGGGAAAGGAAATGTCTGCAAAAAAAAGTAAAATGAAAAACCTTACGGAAGGTTCTCCGGCAAAACTGATCATAGGCTTCGCGATCCCTATGTTTTTGGGAATGCTGTTTCAGCAGTTTTACAGTATGGTGGATACCATGATCGTGGGAAAATTTTTGGGATTAAAGCCGTTAGCCGGTGTGGGCTCCACGGGATCTCTGAACTTTATGGTGATCGGATTCTGCATTGGTGTGTGCAATGGCTTTGCCATACCGGTTGCACAGAAATTTGGGGCGAAGGATGAAAGTGCTTTGCGTCGTTTTGTAGCAAACGCCACTTGGCTTTGTATTGGGTTTGCAGCTGTGATGACACTGGTATCTTCTGTTTTTTGTAGGGATATTCTGATTTTTTTGCGGACACCGGAGGATGTATTTCAGTATGCTTATTGGTATATGCTGATCATATTTCTGGGAATTCCCTGTACCTTTTTGTATAATTTTCTGGCGGCATTGATCCGCTCTTTGGGGGACAGCAGAACACCGGTTGTTTTTCTTGCAATTTCCTCTGTCCTAAATATTGGACTCGACTTAGTGTTTATTTTATTATTTCACTGGGGTGTGATCGGTGCTGCACTTGCAACTGTTTTATCTCAGGGGATTTCAGGTGTATGTTGTCTGTGGTATGTGGGAAAGACATTTCCGATTCTTCATGGCAGCCGAAGTGAGTGGAAAGCACAGCCGAAATATATGGTACGTCTGTGTACGATCGGAATCCCTATGGGACTGCAGTATTCTATCACGGCGATCGGAACTCTTGTGATCCAGGCGGCAGTCAATGGATTTGGAGCCACTGTTATGGCAGGAGTAACCGCAGCGGGGCGTCTGGGAAATTTTCTTTCCTGTCCGATAGAAGCATTGGGGCAGACCATGGCACCATATGTCGGTCAGAATGTGGGAGCCGGGAAGCTGGACCGGGTAGGAAAGGGACTAAAGGCAGCATCATTAATGGGATTTGTGGTGTCAGCAGTGCTTCTGGTGATCGTCGTTCTGTTTGGGCGCAGGATGTCTGTTTTGTTTCTTGATGCGGATGAGATAGAAGCAATGGAATATGCATATCAGTACATGACGGTGACCGCCGCAGGGTATTGTCTGCTGACTCTGGTCAATACGGTGCGCTTTACCATTCAGGGAATGGGATTTTCCGGAATTGCCATTCTTGCGGGAGTGTTTGAAATGGCGGCAAGAACACTGGCCGGTACATTGCTTGTTGCAGTCAGCGGATATTTCGGAATCTGTATGGCCAATACACTGGCATGGATCTTTGCAGATGCATTTTTAATACCGGCGTTTTTTCTTTGTCGTAGAAAGCTGGCAAAGCGGTAGAATTTTATATTTACTTTCTTGAAATATATACGCAAAATGCTCCAAAACGGAGAGAATTAAAAGACCACCGTAAAGCGGTTATAAACAATACCGGTTCATGGTGGTTTTCTTTTACACTTTTTTGCTGCCGATAAACTTCCTGCGTTAGTATCCAAGCTTGAGATATTTATTTTTCTTCTTCTGTTTCTTCCTTTACGGCTTGTTTGCGCGCTTTGATTTTTGCAAATTCTATCATTTCTTTCTTATCTTCTTCGGACATTTTTTGAAAATAAAAAAGAAACTCTTTTTCCAGAGTCGAGGTAAACATATATTTTTTGCGGTTTGCCGGATTGTTATAAAATTCAAGATATTCGGAAAGTTCTGAACTGGAAGAAGTAGGCTGTGGAGCGTCGTACGAGATATCCCGGTCGATTTGTAGTGTCAGATGCATTAGATCGTCAACAGAGATGTTGTACAGTCCCGCCAGCTTATATAGGGATTCGGCGTCGGGCATTCGTTTCCCTGTTTCATAGTGGCTGTAGGTTTGCCGGACAATTCCAAGTGCCTCAGCGACATAATCTTGTGTATAATTATGCACTTTTCTTAGTTCTTTTAGTTTTTGTGGAAGTAAACTTTTTTTCATAAATTAATACCGCCTTCTTTTTATTTAGTGTATTTTTCCCTATTACCGCGGATGTTATTAATTGTAGCAAAATGCACAATGAAGCGTTAAATAGATAGTGGAAAATTAACAAAAAGAGATGCAGACTGTTGCGAAAACATTGTTTTTATCAAATACTCAGGAGAAAATGTTTGTGCAACCTGCATGAATAATTGCGATATTCGGTATACAAAATAAACAAAAAGCTACGATTCGTAGCAAAAAATGGAAAATAATGTTAAGCAAAAATAACAATTTGACGATATAAAAGATACAAAACGTAGCACAAAGGAATTGTACAACACACATGGAGGTGCGCCGCATTATGACGGCAGGCACTCAGATTGGAGACTGCATGCTGAAATTATCATTGAAACAGGGACAATACATCAATATTGGCGACAACATCCGCGTCGTATATGTAGGCGGAAGCGGCGGTCACGGCCGTTTGATGATCGATGCCCCCAAGGAGATTCCGATTGTCCGGAGCAACATTGAGGAGAATCCGGAACGTCGCAGAGAAACCTACTATCCGGAGGAGAAAATTTCTGCAGAAGCCCAGAAAAAAATTCAACGGATTCTGTGGGAAGAGCGTCATAAGGGTGAGGCGGAAAATTAGAAATCCAATATGGTAATAGGCGGAAACACACCCGGGACTTCTGCTTGTTATAGATCACTTCCTCGGGAAACGGATTTCCAGAGGGCAACCAATCATAAACCACGATATGTGGGACAAGGAGGATAATATTATGATAGTACAACACAACATTACAGCGATGAACGCAAACAGAATGCTGGGACTGACAACAGGTTCCCTTGCACAGTCAACAGAGAAGCTTTCTTCCGGTTACAGAACCAACCGTGCAGCAGATGACGCAGCAGGTCTTTCTATTTCCGAGAAGATGCGTAAGCAGATCCGTGGTCTTAGCCAGGCATCTACGAATGCAGAGGATGGTATTTCTGCAGTACAGACAGCAGAGGGTGCTCTGAATGAAGTACATTCTATGCTTCAGAGAATGAATGAGCTGGCAGTACAATCAGCTAATGGAACAAATGCTGAGACAGATCGAAAGGCTATTCAGGATGAAATAGATCAACTTTCGACAGAAATAGACCGTGTTTCTGAAACAACAAAGTTTAATGAAACATACCTTTTGAAAGGAGATGCATCATCAAATGGTAATGCAAGAACTTTTAAGGAAGGAGATAAGTTAGGAACAGTTGATGGTGTAACTATTAAAGCGAAGGGTGCAACAGCAAATAAATTAACAGATAATTCTGATGTTACAATTGGAAAAGTTCAGCTTGTTTCAAGTAATAGTGAGATTACAATTCAGAATCCGGATAGTGCTGCAAGTAAATCTGCAAATGTAAAGAAAGTAGTATCTGATGGAACAAATGTTACGGTAACCTTGAATGATGGAACAGAAGTAACAGATACGGTAAATAATATAAAAACTAATTATGAAATAGATGGAGCAAAGAAAGGTACCGCGATAATTTCCAAAGGATTAAAAGCGGAAGATACAGATGCAACAGTCAGCGGCACTTATACAGGTAATCTTGATGAATTAGCGGTAGGAGCTGTTGTGACGGCAAAATTATCTATTGGATCTGCTGGAACTTCTGCACTTAGTGCAGACTCTAAGGCATTGGTTTTGAATCTCCATGTAGGAGCTGATTCTGATAGTGCAAATAAGATTTCTATCGCAATTGACTCTATGAGCGCAAAGGGAATTGGAGTAGCAGGATTAGATGTATCAACTGAGATCAGTGCAACAAATTCTATTGATACAATCAAAAATGCTATACAGAAGGTATCTGAGCAACGTTCCGCTCTTGGTGCTGTTCAGAATCGTCTGGAGCACACCATTGCAAACCTGGACAACGTTGTTGAGAATACCACTTCCGCAGAGTCTCGTATCCGTGATACAGATATGGCTGAAGAAATGGTTAACTACTCAAAGAACAGTATCCTTCAGCAAGCTGGTCAGTCTATGCTTGCACAGGCTAATCAGGCAAACCAGGGTGTACTGTCACTCCTTCAGTAATTTGAAGATAGTGTTTGAGCATGTGGCGTAGAAAGTTCAGTTACAAGTAAAAATGTGAAAAAGAAAGACCATCGCGAATTGGTACGGATTGTAATCGGCTCGTGGTGGTCTTTTGATTATTGTTGATCATCCGTTCTGTGTCGGTGCAAGTAATTCTTTCTCGGTGGTTTCCGGTTCGGTTTCAGAGTGATCCATGTCCAAATATTTCTGAAATTCGTCGGTGGAAATATTCATTTGAGCAGCAGCGATGTCAATGGAAATGTGACCGGATTTACATAAGGATACCAGTAACTCAATACGCTCCTCGGCATGTCCTTTGGCTAGCCCTTTAGCCAGCCCTTCATTGCGTCCCTCAGCTAATCCTCTGGCATGTCCCTCGTTGATCACCCTTGTAAGAGCATCATCCATCGTTTTCACCTTCCCTTTCTGTTCCGGATCGGCAAGGATCAGCTCGTATCTGTGATCACCGCTCATCACAGCGAGAAGCTTGAGAACGGCGTCCACGTGTTTGAGAATGGTCTTGTCGTGGGGAACATAGTCTTTATTTTTGCGCTTTTCGGAAAAGTACCTTGCTACAACACGAAAATCACTTTGAAACATGTTGATCTGCTCATCGGCCAGCCATGCGATCTCAAAAACATGGATCCGGTAGTCGTTGACATAAGGCTCCAGGCCGTCCGGAATATCCATCAGTGCCTTGAGATTCTGCGGAAACTGCCATCGTTTCTCTGTACCAAAGTACAATACTAACGTGATCACCGGAGTGATCTGCGTTGCCTTGTACTGGCTGCGGTAGTTGGCACCCTCATAGCCAATGACGCGTACGGCCATCTGCTTCTCTGGTTCCGTCTGATGCTCCAGCCCCAGCAAAGC
>JBNMJP010000008.1:0-26614 GCA_050873905.1 Jutongia sp.
CCGTACAGAATGATCATCATAAAGATCACCATAACAAGGACATAGCAGTACCAGTAATTATCTCCGGCATCCTTTCCGAGGATCTTCTCCGTGCAGTTGACTGGGGCATCGTATTCTGCGGCAAAGGTCGCATAATCCAGTCCCTTTTTCTCACAGTAAAGCTGCTGATGTACCTGGGAAAGAATTCCCTCGAAGATCATCTGATTCTCATCGTACATATCACGGTTGATTACATAATACTCATAGTTCAGATCATCCTTCACGTCGAAGCCGGCAGATACATCCTCGGCTTTCACGGCCTTTTTCAGCTCTTTTTCTGTTTTCACGGTGACAATTTCGGTATCCTCAAAGGCCTGTTTCAAAACAGACATATCTCCTAATATACCGGTTTCGTCAACAACACCGATCTTTGTTTTATCCTTTTCGTCCGTATTTGTCTCATCGGAGGTGTCCTTGTTATCTCCGGACTCGGTGGTTGTCTTTTCGATACCAAGCATATCCGACATATCAAAGACACGGGGCAGGAAGGTAGCTGCAAAGAGCAGCACCACCAGAAGAATGGTTGTAATGGTAAAAGATTTGTTTTTTAAATAACTTTTTAATTCAAATTCATATATGGTAAAAAATCGTTTCATAAGCGCTCCTTTTTGTGCTATTCACCGGCACTGGCAACAAAGATATCATTCAGGGATGGTTTATAGGTTTCAAAATGCTCCATGGCAATGTCCTCCATTTGGGACAGCTTTGCCAGCAGTTCGCGGCGGTTTACACCCTCGTTCAGGCGAACGATCACATCTTCTTTGGTCTGTCCCGTTATCTGGACAGTATCAGTAAGACGGCTCTGAATCTGGTTAGAAAACTCCTCGGGACTCATATCTACGGCACTTAGGACAAGCTGATCCTTACCGAAGTCACGCTTGATGGTGTCCAGATGACCGGACAGGACCACTTCTCCGTGATTGATGATCACGATGTCCTCGCAGAATTCCTCCACATAGCTCATCTGGTGGCTGGAGAAGATGACTATCTTGCCATCATGGATCAGCTCCTGAACCACCTCCTGCAAAATCTGGGAATTGACCGGATCAAGACCACTGAAGGGTTCATCCAGGATTACGATCTCCGGGTCGCAGACCAGCGTAGAGGCAAGCTGGACCTTCTGCTGATTTCCTTTGGAGAGGGTTTCTAACAGTCTGTCCTGATATTGGGACACCTCCAGACGCTCCAGCCAGCGTTTTGCATTGGCAGAAGCCGTTTTCCGGCTGACACCCCGGAGCATGGCGAGATATATCATCTGCTCCAGAACCTTTCGTTTGGGATATAACCCTCTTTCCTCCGGGAGATATCCGATCTGTACCTTGCGGGGCTCGAAGGGTTTACCATCTAATGTGATCTCGCCGCTGTTTGCATGGAACACGTCCATCAGGATACGGATCGTTGTTGTCTTTCCGGCACCGTTCCGGCCCAGCAGCCCAAGGGCTTTGCCGCTCTCAACAGAAAAGGAAATGCCCTTCAGGACATTGGTTTCGCCGAAAGACTTTGTTATATTTTTTACTTCCAGTTTCATGGGAACCTCCGTTCATATGGGAAAAGCAGGGATTTTCGTATGTAAATCCGGCTTTTCCTATGAGTTGTTATGTGTGTTACTTGTATTAGAGTATAATGAGCTCACGACAAAATGTCAAGTATATTTTACAAAATGTCGTTTACAAAAAGGGGGACTTGTTTTTTTACGGGATTCTGTTCATAATAAGGAAAGTGAATTGACAATAGAAAATGTGAATCAGGAGCATACAGAGAAAAGAGACGAGGAGTTCATGATGAAAAATATAAAACTTACTGCATTTGATATGGACGGAACACTTTTAAACGACCGGAAGGAGCTGCCGTCGGATTTTCCGGCGTGGGTGAAAAATCATCCGCAGATCCGGAAGGTGATCGCCAGCGGGCGGCAGTATTATACGCTCCGGGATAATATGGGGGAGTTGAAGGACGAGTTTCTTTATGTGGCAGAAAACGGCGGTGTTGTCTATGAGAAGGATGAAGCGTTATATTGTGATGCGATTCCGGCAGAGGATGTGCGTTATTGTGTGGACAGACTGAACCGGATGGAGGGAGTCAATCCTATGCTCTGTGGAGTGCATGGAGCATATATCCGTCAGGATACAAAGAAAGATGTTTTTAAAGAAGCCTCTATGTATTATCATCGTCTGACCAAGTGTGAAGATGTGATGGCAGAAGCCCTTAAGGACCGGATCGTTAAGATTGCCATTTTTGTAGAGAATTATCAGGTAGACAAGGCGGCGGCTGCGTTTGCAGATCTGCCGGAGAGACTGGCAGTTGTGGTATCCGGAGACAGCTGGATCGATATCGCCAATGCAAGCGCCAATAAAGGAGCAGGCATCGCAGCCATTCAGAGAAAATATCAGATCAAGCCGGAGGAATGTATGGCGTTTGGGGATTATCTCAATGATATGGAACTATTGAAAAGCTGCGGAGAAAGCTATTGTATGGAAAACGGGCATCCCCGGTTGAAGGAGATTGCCCGTCATATTGCTCCGTCTAATAATGAATGTGGTGTGATGCAGATCATCAGTCAATTATAATATTTGGTCGATTTCTGAAAAGTTGATCAGTAAATCCTGATAAATATTTACCTTAATGACAGCATCAAAGGAATATTGTATATTTAACTCAAACTTCCCACACCAAGAACTATAATGTGCCCAGACTGTTTCTGATGTTCCGGGGTATTGAGTATGATTTTTGGCTTTTAAGGGTCTGAATACCCGGAGCTGTGTCTGGAAATTCCCTTCAAAATAATTTACCGTTACTGTTTTACGCCGCGGATCTACGATCCAGTATTCGCGGACTCCGGCATTTTTGTAGTAGTATAGCTTTCGAATATAATCATCGGATGGATTTCCGGGTGAAACGATTTCAATAATGAAGTCTGGAGCACCGTTGCAGCGCTTTCCATCTAATTTATTTTTATCGCATATGATCATCAGGCCAGGCTGTACAATTGTCAGCGGCTGGTCATTGAGCTTTACATCAAACGGAGTGTGAAATACCCGGCATGCGCCATTATTGCTTTTGATATAAGTATTGAGGATGGTAGAAAGCTCCATGGATATTGTTTGATGCTTTGCCATAATGGTAAAGCATCCCTTTTGGGGATAGGAATATGTCCATAACATATTTGGGCGTCAAGAATGCTGATAATAAAATACGGCAAGCTGTGTCCGGTCCCTGAGCTGCAGCTTTTCCAGGATGCTGCTGAGATAATTCCGGATGGTTCCCTCGCTGAGAAAGAGCCGGGCGGAAATTTCCTTGTTGCTGAGTCCCTGCGCCACCAGAGTGATGATCTCATATTCTTTTTCCGTGATGTCGTGGGAGCTGTAGTCGAAGGAGGGCTCAGCCTTCATAAGTTCCGGCAGCTTTTCCATGATCTCGCTTCCATAAACATTCTGACCGGAGTAAACGGCGTTGAGTGCCGGGATGATGGTCTCGTAATCCTGTTTGATGATATAGCCTTTGGCACCAAGCTGCAGGGCTTTGGTGATGTATTCATCATCCACAAAAGTTGTTAGAAAAAGGACTCTGGCATCGGGAAATTCTGCAAGGATATCGGATAGAGCGTCGGTTCCGTTACGGTGCTGCATTCGAATATCCATTAACATCACATCTGGGTGGTACTGTCGATACAAAGGAAGTGCATCATTTCCATCGCGGCCGATGGCAGAAACATGAATGGATCCATCGGCTTCCAGGATCATTTTTAAAGACATACAGACGAGCTGGTCATCATCAATCAGAACGATATTCATAATATAAATTCCTTTCCTGCTTGGATTTTCCGGGCAATATCGAAGCAGCAGAAGCTGTACGACAGAGTGCGCCACTATTTTGGAATAGAGATAAAGATTCGAAATCCATGATCTCTGCTGATATGAAGGATCCCGTGGAGGGCATCCACACGATCCCGCATATTTTGAAGTCCCATGCCATCCAATGAAACCGGTGAAGGTCCGGAGGCACTGTCTGGCGAAATACCGTTGTCTTCGATCAATAGCTGATAAAATGCCGGATGTTCCTTTGCCGTGATATGTACTCTTGTGGCATTGCTGTGTCTCATAATATTATTGAGTGCTTCCTTTGTAATGGCAAGGAAGCAATATTTAATATTTTTGGGAATATGCCGGGACAATTCATATTGCAGAAGCACTGGACAAAAAGTAAACTGTTCTGTGAGGCTTTGCAGTGACTGTTTCAGATCAATCGCTTCATCTCTCAGATCATGGACACTGCTGCGGATATTATCCATGGCAAGATTCAGTGTGTCCTTTAAAGCGGACAGATGAGGGGTAAGTGTATCGTCCTTGCAGATAGCGAGTAAAGCACCGGTCTGCAGAATGGAGCGGGAAAGCATATGACCGACATTATCATGGATCTCTCTGGCAATACGGTTTCTTTCCCGGAGCGTTGCAATGTAGATCTGATCATTTTGATTCGCCAGTACCCGGCGGTTTGCCTCCTGCAGAGTAAGCTCCCGTTCCACGCTGTCATCCCGGAGAATGTGGATCTGCTCTGTTAATCCGG
This sequence comes from Jutongia sp., assembly GCA_050873905.1. Classification (GTDB taxonomy): domain Bacteria; phylum Bacillota; class Clostridia; order Lachnospirales; family Lachnospiraceae; genus Jutongia. The sequence goes on from JBNMJP010000008.1 coordinate 4,603, forward strand.
CACGCATCCGGTTAGTGCAGGACAGATAAAAACTGATTACCGTGATCAGCAGGAGAAACAGAATCGGTTCGCTGGAAATCCGGTAACTGTAAAGGAACACCGGTAGAAGATAAAGTCCAGCCGGGATATATTGCCGGTGCAGAAACAGTACATAGCAATGCCAGGGCAAAAATACCGACATTTCCGGAAAAAAGAAACAGAGGATCGAAACGATAATCCCCAGATACGCCCGTTGTTTGTCGGAGGAACAGAGCAGTTCGAAGCAATATATTGTGATCAGGAACAGAATGCCGGTAATGTGCATGGGATCCGTCCGAAACGCCGGACCGGACAGAATACACAGGATAAACACGAAAATAGAATCTATGTAGGTAGACATGGTCATTATCCCTCGTCTTTCTGTAATTAGAAATGTTTAAATTAATAACTCAAATCTCCGACCTCAAATATTATGGATATACCACATTGTCTGTGCGGAGGGGCTGAGTTAGTCAACATGCTGTCTCTATTATAAGGGATTTGTCTGGGGATATCCATCATCATTTTAATAATGTGACAAATGTCATATGGTATTTTTACAATTTTCACTATCATTATATCGGGGATTTCGGTATCATAGGATTATGATTTATCGCAATTGTAAAATTTTATGTCTGAGAAATTTACAGTGAAAATAATATGCCTGCGACCAAAGCTTGGCAGGGCGGAAAGGATATGTGAGATTATGGCGGTTGTTAAAATAGAGAATTTAGTAAAAAGATACGGTGATCTGGTAGCCGTAGATCATTTTAATCTGGAGATCGAGGAGGGAGAGATTTTTGGTCTGTTGGGACCAAATGGCAGTGGCAAGTCAACAACGATCCACTGTCTGTTGTCTCTGCTTTCCTATGATAAAGGCGATATAGAGATCTTTGGAAAGGAAATGACTCCCACCAGCTACGATATTAAAAAGGATATTGGTATCATTATGCAGAATGTGGCAGTATTTCAGGAACTGACTGTTTATGAAAATATTGATTATTTCTGTGGTCTATATGTACCACAAAAGGGACAGAGGAAAAAGTTGGTAGAGGAGGCGATTGAATTTGCCGGTCTGTCCGAGTTCCGGAAATTTTATCCGAAGAAACTTTCCGGGGGACTTCTCCGCCGATTAAATATTGCCTGTGGAATCGCCCATAAGCCGAAGCTGATCATTCTGGATGAGCCGACGGTTGCGGTAGATCCCCAGAGCCGTAATAAGATTCTGGAGGGGATCCGGGAGCTGAACCGGCAGGGAGCCACGATCATTTACACGACGCATTATATGGAGGAGGTTGAGCAGATCTGTACCCGGATCGCCATTATGGATAAGGGAAGAAATCTGGCACTTGGCACGAAGGATGAGCTCAAGGCAATGATCGATCTGGGAGAGACGATCCAGATGGAGGTGATGGAGCTGTCGGAGGAGGTTTCCGATGCGATCCGGACCCTTCCCCATGTGATCGGTGTCAGCTATGAAAATGGACTTCTGAAGGTTCGTTTTTCGAAAGGAAAGCACAACTTACTCCGTCTTCTGGATCTGTTGAAGGAAAAGGAGATAGCGTTTGGAAATGTTCATTCGCAGCTTCCGACGCTGAATGATGTCTTTTTGGAGATTACCGGCAGGGAACTCAGGGACTAATGTCAAAAACTGTTGATGCGAAAAGGAGATTTTTATGATACATATCAAATATCGAATGAAAACTATGTTGCGGCAGAAAACATTGATCTTCTGGTCGTTAGCATTTCCGTTGATCCTTGGAATGCTGTTTTATTTTATGTTTGGCGGGATCGAAGATCTGGAACAGTTTCAGAAAGTGCCGGTGGGAGTATTGAAAGGGGATGCGCTGCCGGCGGAGTTTGTCACCATGCTGAAAGCGGTAAAAACGGAGGATGAGATTCCGTTATTTCAGGTAAAGACATATGATGATCTGACCGGGGCAGAAAAAGCACTGCAGTCTGAGAAGATATATGGAATCATTCAGGCAAAGGATGATCTGTCATTGACAGTGAAGTCATCGGATAATTACAGCAGTCTGATCAAGACCTTTCTGGATCAGTACCAGGAAAATACAGCATTGATCACAGATATGGCAAAGAAGCATCCGGATCAGGTGTCGGCTTTTGTGATGGATATGGCGGCGGGAACACAGGCAAAGATTACGGAAATCCCGTTAAAGGGGACCGATAAGGATCCTTATGCCCAGTATTTTTATGCACTGATCGCGATGACCTGCCTGATCGGGACCATGGTGGGCATGCACAACGGAAATGATATTCAGGCAGATCTTACCGCAGTGGGGGCAAGGAGAAATGTTGCACCGACACCGAAGCTGCGTCAGGTACTGTACGATTTTACGGCCACATATATTTTATACTGCATTATCGTAGCTGTTGTGATAGCTGCTTGTGTATTTGTTTATGACCAGGATTTCGGACAGAATGCGGGACTTGTCCTTCTGGGAGGATGGATCGGCAGCTTTACGGCACTGGCGATCGGAGAGGTGATCGCTGTGTTTGTCAAAGGACCGGTTCAGAAAAAGGAAGGAATCTGTGTGGCAGTATTTATGATCAGTTCCTTTCTGGCAGGTCTTCAGTGGAGGGACATTACATTTATCATTGAAGAGAAATGTCCGGTGATCAACCGGATCAATCCGGGAACCCTGATCGTCAATGGTTTCAAGAGTCTGTCCGTATATGGGGACAGTCATCGTTATATGATCAATATGGTGACGCTGGCAATGATCGGGATAATTAGTGTGATCATCAGTGTATGGAAGCTGAGGAGGGTGAGATATGAGAGTATTTAAGTCATTTTTTCAGATATTAAATAAATACAAGGGAACGGTCTTTATCTTCTTTGCGGTTTTTATGTCTTTGTCCCTGATCATGGCAAAGGTAAGAGGAGGGGGAGGAGAGTCCTCTTTTCAGCAGGACAGTCTTGACATTGCTGTTGTGGATGAAGATGATGGAGCAATTGCCGGTCAGATTAGGGAGTATTTTGGGACACATGATCAGGTGACCAAAATGAAAATGGATCAGGATAAAATTGCGGATGCCTTGTATTGGAGACGACTTGATTATGTGCTGGTGATCCCGGAGGGAGCCGGGAAAATACTGGAAAAGGGAGAGATTCCGGAGCTTTCCTGCATGAAGGTGCCGGGATATTTCGATTCGGCTTACTTTGAGGCAGAGCTGCAGATGTATCTGCAGAAAATGTCAGCTCTGGTAAAAAACGGAGTTGGTACAGATGCGGCACAGCAGCAGCTGATGAAGCTGCAGCAGAAGGAAACGAAGGTGCGTATGGCGTCTTTTGTCAATAAAAATCAGGGAGATATGAGTACCCGTTTCTTTTTGTATGTGCCATATCTGTTTATTGCGGCAGGCATATCGGGAATTGGTCTGGTACTTCTGCGGATCAACGGGAAGGAGGTACGGGAGAGAACAGAGTGTGCTGCCATGCCAATGAAAAAACGGGTGATGGGGCTGACAGCGGCAATACTGGTATATGGTCTTTGCCTGTATCTGTTTGTGCTGGTAGCGGCGGTGATCATATCAGGAGGAAACATACTGACAGACGCAAGACTTCCATGGTTTGCGGTCAATATTTTTGCGATGCTTTTGTTTGGTGTCAGCCTCGGGTTTTTTACCGGAATGATTGCAAAAAACGGCGATGCGGTAAATGGTGTGGTAAATGTTACCAGTCTGGTGCTTTGTTTTCTGGGCGGAGTCTTTGTTCCGAGACAGTTTTTCGGAAACGGGGTCATGAAGGTGGCAAAGCTTTTTCCAACGTACTGGTATGTTGTAAATAATGAGATGATCGGTGCCATGAAAAATGTGAGCCGGAGCTTTGTGCAGGACATATTTATGCAGTCGGCTGTCTCTGTGGGATATGCGTTTGTCTTGTTTGCGGTGACGCTGGTAATCGTATCTGCAAAAAGGAGATCACGGCAGTGAGAATTTAAGAATATGGACAATACGGGCACGTTGATAACGCAGTCACAGAAATATATGGATTTGAAACAGGAACTTCTGCTTTTTTTGCAGGAGTTCTTGTTTTTATGGGTATAATTATTGTAAAATATAAGCAATGTTAGAAATGCAAATATAACAACTTATGAAATATATTGGAAAGGGGTATGATCTATGGCATATGATGACTATATAAAAGCACAGAAGCTGGCGTTGAAGGCTTATAAAAGCAAGACATTACAGGGCGGTTATCCGTATCTTCCTGTACTGGACGAGATATTATCCCATGTGCATATTGAAAGGGAAGAAAATCTGGGAACCATCAACATACCTGCCAAGCAGGTGATCGGCACATCTTCCGCAGGGAGAACACAGGCATTTGCTTATAATTTCATGCCTCTTCTCAACTACGGAAGCGAGTTTTCAGTGAAATGGTCACTGTTATATGATGCACAGATCCAGGAAGGGATCCATACCCCGATCAAGGTGTATGAATTTTTGAATAAATATTATGTGATCGAGGGAAACAAACGTACCAGCGTATTGAAGTATGTGGGATCCCCTACGATACCTGCGGAGGTCATCCGAAAGGTTCCCCGTCTCACAGAGGACAAGAATATACAGATATATTATGAGTTTATGGATTTTTACAAAAATACAAAGATCAATTATGTGGTATTTAGTGAAAAGGGAAGCTATCAGAAGCTGTGCCGGTATGTTGGGAAAGGCACAGACGAACAGTGGACCGAGGATGACTGTATGAATTTCTCTTCCTTTCATGTAGCGTTCTATGGAGCGTACAAAGCAATGGGAGGCAATGAGATCAAAGGGATCACAGATGACGATGCTCTTTTGTTCTATCTGTCCCTTTATCCGTACAGTGAGTCAAGGGACAAGCTGACAAGCGAGATAAAAAAGGATCTGTCCAAGATCTGGGCGGAAATTGAAACTCTTGGGGAGGAGGAACCGGTAGAGTTGTTGACGGTTCCCAATACAGAAACCTCTATGATCAAAAAGATGCAGTCTCCAAAGGTACACAAGGTAGCCTTTGTATATGATGTCGAGCCGTCGAAATCAGACTGGATCTATGGTCAGGAAATGGGAAGAAAGCATATTATTGATGCATTTCACGGGGATATTGATGCCAAAGCATTTATCGCAACGCCTTATGAGGATGATGAAGAGGTGCTGCGAAAGCTCTGTGAGGAGGGCTATGACATTATATTTGCCATTGCGCCGATGTTTGTGAGGGCATGTATTAAGGTTGCTCCGTTATATCCGAATACAAAGATACTAAACTGCTCGTTGAATTCGCCCCATGCGTTGATCCGGACATATGGAATCCGTATTTATGAAGGAAAGTTTCTGCTGGGAATGCTGGCGGCCAGTCTCAGCGCAAAGGATGACATTGGTTATCTGGCGGATTATCCGATTTATGGTGTGATACCGGGAATCAATGCCTTTGCTCTGGGGGCAAGGATCATTAATCCGAGGGCGAAGGTTCATCTGCAGTGGTCTACCATGGAGGACTGCCATTCCGATGAGTATTTTTTACAGCATGGGATTTCCATGATATCTTCCCAGAATATGATCTCACCAACGAAGGAGGATCGTGCGCTGGGACTGTACCATTTATCGGACAAGGGAACAAAAAATATTGCTACGACTGTATATCAGTGGGGAGCATTTTATGAGGAACTGATCAACAGTATTATGCGGGGCTCCTGGAAAACAGATACAACCAAAGAACCAAAGGCATTAAACTACTGGTGGGGATTATCCGCAAATGTGCTGGACGTGATCTTGGGCAGCAGTGTTCCGGACAATACAAAGAGGCTGATCAACTTTTTGAAGGAATCCATTGCCAATGGAAGTTTTCCGGTATTTTCCGGTATATTATATGATACGGAGCATAATCTGCGGTGTGGGGAAAATGAAACGCTGGCACCGGAGGATGTGATGATGATGGACTGGCTGATCGAGGGAATTGTAGGAGAGATTCCGACGATCGATCAGCTTAGTGACCACGCAAAGGATCTGGTACGCCTCCGTGGCCTGGAACAGACCCTGAGCGAACAGGAAAGAACCTTTGTCTAGCACAGTGGGAGAGAGGATCAAAATGAAAATATTATTATTGGCAGATGAAGAGTCAAAATATTTATGGGATTTTTTTGAAAAAGAAAAGCTGGATGGCATCGATCTGATCATATCCTGTGGGGATCTGAAGGCAGATTATCTGTCATTTCTTGCCACCTTTACGACAGTTCCGGTGCTTTATGTCCATGGAAATCACGATACACATTATGACCGCAAAGCACCGGATGGCTGCATCTGCATTGATGACGAGGTCTTTGTGTATAAGGGATTGCGGATTGCCGGTCTTGGCGGATCCATGTGTTATTCCATGAAGAAATATCAATATACAGAGCGTCAGATGTATCAGCGGTGGTCCCGGCTAAAATGGAAGGTTCGCCTCCGGGGAGGCCTTGATATTCTCGTGGCACATGCCCCGGCGAAGGAACTGGGGGATGGGGAGGATCTGCCCCATCAGGGGTTTCGATGTTTCCGGTGGATCATGAAGCATTACAAGCCGGAGTATTTCTTCCATGGTCACGTACATATGAATTATAACCGAAACCAGCCGAGGATAAGTAAGTACCTTGATACGACGATCATTAATGCCTATGAGAGATATATTGTGGAGGTGCCGGAGCCGGAGAAGAAACGAAGGTTCTGGGAGCGAATGAATAAGAGGCTGTATCCAAAGGATTATTATTGAAAATGGAGGAACATAAATGAAAATATTAGTTGCACCCTTGGGAAATAGTATACGCAAGGCAGAAAATGAGGATGGGGATATTAGATACGAGGTTATAAAATATCGATTTTCAGATAATGAGATGGATTTTGAAACTTCTCTGATCTTTGAGGCGATCCTTCGATATTATTTATCTATACAGGAAGCTATTGATGAGGTTGTGCTGGTGGGAACTGTTCATTCCTGCTGGCAGGATCTGTATGGTTATTGTCTTGATAAGAGGAAAAAACAGGGAGAGGAGGCAATCTCTGATGAGGAGGTGGCTTATCTGGAAAGGCTGGAAACAGTATTTCAAAGGGTAGACCGGACCTCTGAAATAAATGATCTGGAAGCATTTCAAAGGTTTTTGTATCCATTAGAGGTGATGATTACAGAAAATTTGCTGGAGGATGTTTCAATTCCGGTACATATTCAGATCATGCAGTATGGTATTAATGAGTTTGAGTCGTTCTTTAACTATCAAAAAATGTGTTCTGATTTAGAAAAGTATATGGTGGAGGGGGAAAAAACAGATATTATCTTAGATATCACACATTCTTTTCGATCCATGCCAATCTATTATTTTTTAGTGATCAATTACCTGATGCACATTTCCAGCCAAGATGTCAATGTATCTGCAATTTACTATGGCATGTTTGAGTTGAAGAAAGAAGAAATGCTGGATTATATACCGGTTATTAATATGAATTATTTGATTGATACAATGAACTGGATCAATGGTCTTAACGAAGTGAACAGTTATGGAAGTGTATATGGAGTGACAAAATGTCTGGGGGAAAATAATGATATTTCAGATTGGCTGCAGATTTTTGAATGGGCGACAAATACAAACGATTACAGTTTGCTGACAAAATCTATTGCACAGATTACTGCAGCAGACATTTCTCAGGACACATATTCGGTAATGGGACAGGATGCGTTAAAAATGATTAGAAATCTTCTTCAGAGTAAGTTTTCTGAAAAATCGGAAAGAAATGTGTCTTTAATGCAGCTTGAGTTGTCGCAGTGGTTTTATGAACAGAGAAGATATGGTTTGGCTATTTTGACCATACAGGAATGTGTGACAACTTATATTACATATTTGATATTAAAGTATTGGGACAAAAAACAGGACACTATGACAATGGAAGATTGTAAACAACTGCTATTCGAGGAGGGAACCAGAAGACGTTCCATCGGATTATTAAGAATGATTGCGGCAAAAGAACCAAATGCTCAAAAATTACTTTGTTTTTATGATGCGGGAAAAGGGATGCGTAATACGATGGCGCATGTTTTCAATAATGTGGATACCGGTAAAAAGACCAGCAAGGTTTTATTACAGGAGATTCTGCATCAAAGAAAACGATTAAAACAATACATTGATTTGGTCGAAGACTGCATTACGCATGATTCTCTGCGGGAGGAGGTACAAAGGCAGGCGTTATCTAAGGATGGTGAGGGAGAAATAACGGAAAATGAGTGAATATTTCGATATACGGTATTGCAAAATCTATTTCAAGCTTCAGTTTCCGGAAGCTGCCTCTTTGCCCAGGGATAAGGTCTCTATGATCAGAGGAGGCGTTGGTGAGATGCTGTTACGGCAGCATTGCCTTTCGGACAGAAAATGTTCGGAATGTAATTTCCGTGAGGATTGTGCGGTGCCGAGAATATATTATCATCCGCTAAAAATAAAACCAAAGTTTGTTACAACCGGAGAGAGCCTTGGGTATGTCTGGGAGTGCAGTGACAAAAGATCTTTTATTAAGGCAGGGGGAAATTTATGTGTTCAATTAATTTTATTTGGCAATACGATCATATATTTTCAGGATATCCTTCAGGCATTATACAGTCTGGGTGTTGACGGAATGGGGCAGGAAAATGCAAAGTTTCAGATCGTGGAAGTACGAAATGAACAGAATAAATCGATTTTAAAATACGGAAATATATATAACAAAAATATAATGATCTCTAAATTGAAAGATTATATAAAACGGAATGGTCTTTTGCAAAAGGAGAATATATTGATTCGATTTGTCAGTCCCCTGTCCTTAAAGTACCGTGGGGAATTTCTGCGGGAATATCATGGAAGGGCGATGATGGAATCCGTATTAAGACGTATCTATCTTCTGAACTGTATGGAAGGAAACATTGTAGAAATGCCGGAACTGTTACCGGAACCCGTTATCATAAATCAGAAAGTAAAAAATGTTCAAGTATTGCGATATTCCAATACACATAAGTCACATATTACGCTGCATGGAATATCAGGTGAGTGTGTCTTGGCAGATCTGCCGGAGGAGATGATTTCGTTTCTGATCGCGGGTGAGTTGGTGCACATTGGGAAAAATACCAGTATGGGGTTTGGAAAATACAAGATAATAAGGGAGGTTGAAAAATGACACGATGTTTTACAATTCTTGAGGTATCTCAAAAGCAAAATTACATATTTGCAAGTAACAAATTAAAGGATAATATTGTTAATTCAGCGGTTATTGCATATGTACTTGGCACAGAGTATATCAGGGAAATTTTACAGGAGACTTTATATTCCGAAGAACAAAATATGGTCTATTCCGGAGGAGGACATACGATTCTTGTGTTTGATGATGAAGACACCGCAAGGAAAATGGTATCTATTCTTACGGAAAAGATTTATCGTGAATTTGACGGATTGATGGTCTTTGCAAAATCGGAGGTTTTTGATGAAAAAACGCCGATACAGGAATGTTTGAAAAAACTAACGGAATCACTGGAACGAAAAAAATCCGTTCGTCTGGCGTCATTTCATCAGGGAAGTTATGGCATTGAAAGAGTTGATGCCAATACGCTGGATGTCATAGCAGAAAATAGTGTGTCAGACACAAAAAAGAAGGTCGAACGTCTGGAGTACGACACTTCCGCCCGAAAATATGTGCCGGATGGGTATCGGCCGGTGTATCAGTTTGAACATTTAGGTGGTTCGAAAAATGATTCCAATTTTATTGCAGTCGTTCATATTGACGGTAACGGAATGGGAAAAAGAGTCGAGGAATTATATGACACCATAGGAGAGAAATCCTGGGAGGACACGAAGAGAAGTTTAAGGGAATTTTCCGATGGAATTGATGATGATTTCAAGGCGGCATATCGGGAAATGACGCTGGAGGTTGCGAGAAATCTTCAGGAAGAAGGACTGGATCAAAAGCTGTCACTGAGGGATCATTATTTTCCGGTCCGCCGTGTGATCACAGCAGGTGATGATATCTGTTTTGTGGCAGAAGGCCGTATTGGTATTGAGTGTGCCAGAATTTTTATCCAGAAATTGGAGAAAAAGGAAAATAAAGTGGATCACAGAGGATATTCTGCATGTGCAGGAGTTGCCATAGTCCATCAGAAATACCCATTTTACCGGGCATATGAATTGGCAGAAATGCTCTGCAGTAATGCGAAAAAGTATGGTGCAAAGATCAGTCCGGCGGACAATGGAAGAAGTATATCAGCGATTGACTGGCATATTGAATTCGGAGAATTAAAGGACAGCCTGAAAGAGATCCGGCAGGAATATATTACTGCTGACCGGAATCGTCTGGAGCTTCGGCCTTACATTGTGTCTGCACCGGAAGAGATCATGTCAGATGACGAATACTCTGTAAGACGGTATGATAATTTTAAACGGATCATTCACCGTATTCAGGATAACGAAGAAACTTATGGTAACGGGAAACTGAAAGAATTGCGAGGTGCCCTGAAAAAGGGAGAGACAGCGACCAGAAATTATCTTGTATTTAATCAGATGGAAGATATTCTTATCGGGAACCGTGCCGCATTTGTTCCGCAGGCAGATGATAAAAAGCATAGTATTTTGTACGATTCCATTGAGTTGATGGACAGTTTTATTGCGCTGGAAGGGGGAGAGTGATTCATGAGGATAAAGATGAAATTAATTTCGGATGTTATTTTTGGAAACGGTATGAGTGTTCCCGGGGCAGAAGATATATCGGTACTGCGTGATGAATATGGATTTCCATATTACAAAGGAAGTACATTTAAGGGAATTGTTCGTGAAGAATATGAAAGATATCTGCAATGGACCGGAAATTCGGAAAATCAGATCGAAACAGAAATATCCAGATTGTTTGGTGAAAATGGGGACGATGCCGGCACAGATAAAATTACGTTTTCGGATTTTGAGATATCCGGTTATATCCGGAAAGCCGTATTGGAGGAATACAGAAAGGCAAATCCGGAGTTATCTTTGCGCGAGATCAAACAGACATGTTCCGACAGCATTTTAGATCTGTTTTCCAACATTCGTACCTTTACAAAAGTAACGGAAGCAGGCGTTGCACAAACAGGAAGTCTGCGAATGGCACGGTGTGTGAATCAGGGCCTTTGTTTTTATAGCGAAATATTATGCAGACCGGAAGACGAACCAATTCTGAAAGAGGTTATTGGCTCTGTAAAATGGATCGGAAGCATGAGAAACAGGGGATTCGGAAAAATTAAATTAACAATTGAGGAGGATGCATGATGAAATATATTCAATATAAATTAAAAAATGCAGAGCCTCTGAGAATTGCGGATGACAGTACAAGCCAGAGTGGACAGACAGTGACTTTGCGTTATATTCCGGGAACAACGATAAGAGGATATGTGGTAAATCAACTGGCAGCTTCGTTGGGCGATGGATTTGAACAATACAAAAAGGCACTGATCTCAGAGAAGGTTACATATATGAATGCATATCTTTATGAGAATAAGAAGGAGCTGATACCGTCTCCGAAGGGATTTTATGAGGACAAAACCGTTGTTGAAGGAAAAAAAGAAATTCAGAATGTTGTCATAGACGGAAAGTTCAGTGAAGGGTTTAAAAGGGCAGATCTGGGACGATTCTGTTATTTTGATGACGATTGTATTTATCATTATAACCTGGAAACGGGATCTGATCTCAAAATACTGATCAATAAGAGAAAAAACGATGATAAGCAGAATGTTTTCCGTAATGAATATATTATGGCGGGACATGAGTTTGTGGGATATATTTTGGTGAAAGATGATGCTTTGGCAGAAATGATCAAGGAAGTATTTTCAGAAACTCTGATTTTGGGAAATGCGAGAAGTCAGGGCTTAGGAAAATGTAAAGTGCTTGAATTGCATGAACTGGATGGAGATTTTATTCCGTATGGCAGGTATGCCGTGAAGTCAGATGCTGAAAAATGCTGCTATATGCTGCTGCTGTCCAATATGGTAATGCGTGACGAGTACGGTGAATATGCAGGGTTGAATATTTCAGATCTGGAACGGCGGATGGGTGTAACCGGTCTGAGGATAGAATATTGTTCCACGTCCACAGTCAATGTGAAGGGGTACAACCGGGCATGGGGTAATAAGATTCCGACGGTGACAATGTATGAACAGGGAAGCGTATTTAAATTTGTTTTTGACGGAACGGCTTCTTTGCAAAACATGCAGGAGATCATGAGATCAGGAATCGGAGTAAGAACGCAGGAAGGCTTTGGAAGAGTATTGTTCCTGAATGATTATGAAAAATATATTTATAAATCAGAAGGAAGTCTATCAGAACCTGTTTTTGCGGATGTATTCAAACGAGAGAGCGACGAGGATGACCTGAAGCTGATTGCTGCAAATTATTACAGAAAAATGCTTCGGGGAGAGATGGAGAAAAGAATTTTAGACGGAGTGGACCGTTTCAAAATAGCAAAAAGTCAGGTGGGTAGTGTACGGGCTCTGGTGGAGTCCAATCGCTATGATGCCGTAAATGGGACAAAGGTAATCAAAAATTATTTTTCACACAGTGCAGAAAAAGAAGCAAATCGAAAGATTCATAACCAGAAAGCAAGTGGTGCTCCATTTATGAAAAAAATACTTGACATACTGGATCAGCCATTGGCAAAAACATTGGAACTGGAACGGGTGATAAGTATCATGGGGTGCCCGGTTCAGGACCTGATCTCTGGGGATGATCTGCAGAGAATGAAATTTGATTATATTCTGGAACTGATACGATATGACAACAGAAAGGGGGCAAAATAAATGGCAGGATTAAAGTATGACGAGATCATAAAGTATATTGTTCATGCAAAATGCGAAGGCCCGCTTCATATTGGAAGTTCGGTTGGAGGGAAGGAAGATGTATTGATCCATCCGGTAGACCGTGCACCGTTTATCCAGGCTTCAAGCATTGCAGGAGTTTTTCGAAGCTATGCGGAGTCATATACGGATATTGATTCGGATGAATTGTTTGGAACTGCTCATTTGGATTCCAAAAGGAGTACAACAGAGCAGCAGAGCAGGATACGGTTTACGGATGGTAAATTTGATCTGTCTTCTGTAAAAATGGAATTACGTCCCCATGTAAAGATTGATCGTGATACCGGAAGTGTATCAAGCAGCAGGTCTTCGGGACAAAAGTTTGATATGGAATATGTTGGTGGTGGGGCAGAGTTTACCACTTCCATTTATCTGTATATGAACTCCGAAGAAAATTCTTCAATGGAGAAACAGGTGAAGACACTGTTTGGAGCAATGAAATCCGGGGAAATGCGGTTTGGAGCCAAAAAGAGCAGTGGTGCCGGCAGCATCGTTCCAATATCCATTAAGACAAAAACATTTCATTTGGATCAGGCAGCAGACAGAAAGAGCTGGCTTAATGAGGAACTGCTTGAGGCTTCTGCTTACGAGGAGATCGTAGATCTTCTTCCGGAAACAAATGCTCATAAGGAACGGTATAAGGTTATTGTGAAAGGTAAAACAGAGGGGGCACTTCTGGTGAAGGGAATCAGTGTGCCTGAGTTCGGTGAAGGAGCTCCGGATAGTGAAAATATCCGCAATTCAAGCGGTGATTACATTGTGCCGGGAAGCTCATTTCGCGGTGCGCTGAGAAGTCAGATGGAGAAGATCAGCTCGTATTTAGGGAAGGAATCTCTGATCGAGGATTCGTTTGGAAAAGCCGGAGAAAATCAGGAAGAAAGCCATGCGGGAAATCTTGTATTTTCAGATGCGGTGATCGGTGATCAAATGACTAATGATATGGTGGAATTAAGACACAGGATCCATATCGACAAATTTACAGGTGGTGTGTTCCAGCAGGGGTTATTTGCAGAAAAAAATGCAGTTGGAGACATTGAATTGGAGATAGCTGTTATTGATAAAAATCAACCGGATGCAGTTTTCGGTCTTTTGATGCTGGCACTTCGGGATCTGGCCGGTAAAGTCATGACGCTGGGAAGTGGATTTTCTATCGGTAAAGGATTTATTGATGTATCGGAAATTACAATACAAAAAGGTGAAGATACGGCTCAGGTGATGTTTCAAAAGAATGTTGTGGTGAAGGATGACAGTAACATTATTCAAGATGCGATCACTGCGTTAAGGGAGGTGTCGTAATGGAAAGAAAAGATTCTATGAAAAAAATTGATCTTGCGGAAGCAAAATCTCAGATTTCGCAGATGAAGTATGGCTTGATCTATGAGATCAGTGATGTTATTTTTGACCGGATGGATCAGATTGCAGAAATAAACTGGGCAGAATTGATAGAGGGATATTTTTTTGATGATACCGCCCAGATCCATATTTATGACACAGAAGAGGGGATGCAGGCAGTTTGTTTTACAGAGCCGGAAAATGCCCGATATGTCGATAAGGAATATGAACTGATCAGGAAATATCAAAAAATCGGAAAAAAAGTGAAAAAGAGAGAGTATTTAGAATTTGATGAAGATGGTCAGGTATACGTGTCTTATACAAGACTGATTGATGTGATCCGGGGGGTGTAGAGCGTGGAGAAATACAATAATGGTAATTATGTGGGAGCACCATTTAATTTTGTTCCTTTTTACAATGATGTGGTCGAAGTTGATCAGGCGCAGATGGAAACCCATGGTAAAATAGCGGATGAGTTGTTGACCGGAGAAATTTCATATTCTGTAAAGGCTGAGACACCTATTTTTATTGCAGACGGGAAAAAAGATGGAGCAGAAGATGTTTCCCGGTTTGTAAGAAATGAATACGGTGTTCCGGTAATTCCGGGGAGCAGTATGAGAGGATTGATCCGGAGTAATGCACAGGTTTTGGGACTGGCTTCTTTTGACGATGATATTGATGATTATAATCTGATGTATCGTAATGTGGCAGCAGGAGCAGAAAAAAAACGGTATAATGAGGTGCTGGGTTCTAAACCGGTTACGATCGGCAAGGAAAAATCGTTTAGCATTTTAACAAATGTTAAAGCAGGTTATATAGCCCAAAAGGGAAAAGAATATATCATTTATATGACGGATGTTGATCACATATCCTCTAACTTGAAAGAAATGAATTATTATGTGTTAAGCGAAAGAAATGTTGCCAAAGCCATGAGTAAAAGCAGTCATTCGTTTCCGTATTTTGAAAAGCATCCGGAATGCTTAGAGCATATCGTGAAGGATGATTTTCGTTTAGAGGTGAAAAGGGGAAGAAGACATTATAAAGGGAGACCTAACAGACGATACAGGGAAAATTATTATGCGATCTCGTATGATGTGGCGGATTTGAAAAATATTATTGCGGTCGGTGATCCGGGGCAGTATTCCCGGGAAGGATATTTAGTTTGTTCCGGCAGCATGCAGGAGAAAAAAGCAAAATATATTATTCCAAGGATCAATAAGGAGAAAGACTATATAACGATTCCGAAGGAGGACATTGAAGCGTTTCAGATTGATTACAATCGCAAGAAAAATACACTGCGTGGCAATAAAGGATTTTTTGCTCTTCCAAAGAAGGATGAGATAAAACCGGTATTTTATATTTATTTAGATGGCAGATTGTATTTTGGATTTACGCCACGGTTACGTTTGTTTTATGATTATAAGATTAAAGACGGATTTTTACAAAAGAAAACAGAGTTTGATTATGCAAAATCTCTGTTTGGCACGATTAAAAACAAAATCGGATATAAATCAAAGGTTTCCTTTACGGACGCTGTATTGGAGGGAGATGCCCGGAATGGACAGGAATCCAAAGTCATTTTGGGAGAACCGAAACCGACGAGTTATCTTGATTATTTAAAACAAAACGATGGAACCACGACATATAATACAAAAGGATTTGAATTAAGAGGAATCAAGCAGTATTGGCTACATACAGGGATTATGGAATATGAGAATAAAGTAAATAATGATAAAGTGTATTCTCATATCCGTCCGTTGAAAGAAGGAAGTGTATTTTGCGGAAAAGTTCGTTTTCAAAATCTGACCAAGGCTGAGTTAGGGCTGTTGTTATGGAGTATTTGTCTGGATGAAAATTCTTTGATGAATATTGGAAAAGCAAAAGCAATGGGATTTGGTGTAATTGATGTAACAGACGTGAAACTAAAATTGTTTGATACACTCAAAGCATACAATCTGGATGCGGTGCTTGATTTTAATCCGTTTATTGATAAAGAGATTGCGGAATATATTGATGCCTACAAAAAAGAAATAAATTCCAAAATAAAAGAAGGAAACATTGAGAAGTTAAAAAGTATTCAAACCTTCTTTAAGATGCATAACCGAAATCTGATTCCGGACAATAAGCTGACTCGTTATATGTCTATCGATCAGAAGGAATACCAGGCAAGAGTTAGGAATAAGAACGCATTGCCGTCAGTAGAAGAGGTTATAAAGCAGTCAGGAGAACGTACCAGAGCAAAATCGACAGAGAAAAAAGAATTGGTTTCAGGCAGGATCGAACAAGGGGAAGTGATCGATCATCAAGGTAAGAAAGTCAAATTTCGTGTGAAGGGAAATTATATTACCGTTTCAGTAGAAAATATAAAGGGTATTTCTGGTCTGAACAAAAAGAACATGAAAGAAAAGCTGCCAATCGGAACCAGGGTTTCCGTGAAACGTCTGGATTCCGATGGAAATGCATTCTATGAGGTAGTGATTCTCGATTAAAATCTGTTGTGGGATCTAGGTGTTGCCGGAAGTGACTGCGGTCCTTCCGGTAATTGTTATTGCATATATATGATAAGGTGATATCGAAAAGAAAAAATAACTTGAGCCGGTATCAGAAAACATGTATAATAAAAAAGTCATAAGATGAACCATTTCTGGTAAAAGTTTTTGAATTGTGCCTCCTGTTTATGCGGGTTACAAGGGTGGACCGTAGAAATGGGGATAGCCCGAGAAAGGGCATTGACACAAAGATTATAAGTGCCAGGTTTTTAATCATATTTTGTAGAAATGGGGATAGCCCGACACAGGGCATTTTGAGTTGAGCATGAAAAGAACCAATGTATTTATATTTGTACATTGGTTCTTTTGACAGAATAGCTTTATCGTTGCAGAAAAAAGTTTTGATCCGGTAGGAAAAGCACAGACATCTTCCCTCGCGCATAGGATAAAGGGAAAGCGTGAAAGAGGTATGTCATTATGCAGTCTTTTCCACAGCCTCCCAGCGCCAAAGAGGAAAAAGAGTATTTGCGAAGATGCCGGACAGGAGACAAGGAAGCGAGAAATGCCCTGATTGAAAGGAATCTGCGTCTGGTGGCGTATATTGCCAAAAAATATGCTGCTCTGGATAAAGATATGGAGGATCTGATCTCAATCGGTACGATCGGTCTGATCAAGGCAGTGGATTCCTTTGATGAATCCAAAAAGATACGGCTTGCCAGCTATGCCAGCCGGTGTATTGAAAATGAACTCCTGATGAACTTCCGTGCACGGAAAAAGTCCGCCAGGGATGTTTATCTGTATGATTCCATTGGATCGGACAAAGAAGGCAATGAGATCAGCCTGATCGATATTATTGAATACGAAGAAGAAGATATTCCGGAGCGGATCACCAGAGAACAGTATTTACAAAAGTTAAAAGGATTTATGGATGATGTGTTGACAGCCAGAGAAAGGGAAATATTGATTTTGCGTTATGGATTGGGTGGTCAGGAGGAATGGACGCAGCGGGATGTAGCACATAAATACGGAATTTCCAGATCCTATGTGTCACGTATTGAGAAAAAAGCATTATTGAAACTAAATAAATGTTATCAGAACATCTTGTGATTTTTTTCTCTGCGCCCTTGTGAGTGGGGAGCGATTGTGATACACTTAAATCAATTATGCATTGCAATACCCTGATTCGATTATATATTGCAGGGACAGGGCAGTTGTGAATTGAGACAGAAAGGGATTAGAGACATATGTACTACATTAACGAATATAAAGAAGGAGACAAATTTACAGGCATTTATCTGTGTAAGAGCAAGCAGATATTAAAGACAAAGGCAGGCAAAACATATTATTCATTGATCCTGCAGGACAAGACCGGTGTGATCGATGCAAAGATCTGGGAGTTAAATAACGGCATTGCTGATTTTGATTCCATGGATTTTGTAATGACGGATGGTATGGTGACATCATTTCAGGGGGCGCGCCAGGTAAATATCCGACGTCTGCGTAAGGCAGAGGAGGGAGAATATGATCCGGCAGAGTACATACCTTCTTCGAAATATGATATTGAGGAGATGTACCGGGAGCTCTGCGGGATTATTGCAACGATCAAGGAGCCGCATTTAAAGCAGCTTACCGAGAATACATTTCTGAAGGATGCTGCATTTATCAAGGAGTTTAAAGTGCATTCGGCAGCGAAATCCGTGCATCATGGATTCGTCGGAGGTCTTTTGCAGCACACACTGGCAGTCACCAGATTGTGTGATTTTATGGCGGCAAATTATCCGGTACTGGATCGTGATCTTTTGCTGACAGCAGCGATTTTTCATGATTTTGCAAAGGTATATGAGATATCAGGTTTTCCGGCAAATGAATATACGGACGATGGGCAGCTTTTGGGGCATATCTTTATGGGAGCGGAAAAGATCGGACAGAAGATTCAGGAGGTGCCTGGTTTTCCGACGATTCTGGCTTCGGAGCTGCGTCACTGTATTTTGTCTCATCACGGAGAACTGGAGTTTGGATCTCCGAAGAAGCCTGCACTGGCAGAGGCGATCGCTTTGAGCTTTGCAGACAATACGGATGCCAAGCTGGAGACTATCACGGAAATCTATGATAAGGCAGAACCGACCACAGAGTGGCTTGGATTCAGCCGTTATGTCGATTCTAATGTGCGCCAGAGTTCCGGGTATGTGCAGAAAAAGAAAATGGATAAAGGAGTCTGAGATGGAGATTACAAAGGGACAGGAGTTTTCTCTGGAAATAGATGATATGGGAACGGACGGAGAGGGTATAGGCCACAAGGAGGGTTATACCCTCTTTGTTAAAGATGCTCTTGTGGGAGATATTGTCCGGGTAAAAGTGATCAAGGCAAAAAAGAAATTTGGCTATGGACGCCTGTTGGAGGTGCTCAAGCCTTCGCCATGGCGTGTTGAGCCGGCATGTGATTGTGCCCGTCAGTGCGGCGGCTGTCAGATCCAGCATTGCAGCTATGAGAAGCAGCTTGCATGGAAGGAGAAGAAGGTTCGTGACTGTCTCCAGAGAATTGGCGGTTTTGAGGAGATCCCGATGGAGCCGATCCTGGGAATGGACGAGCCATATCATTACCGCAATAAGGCACAATATCCTGTGGGATATGACAAAGAAGGGAATCTTGTGGCCGGATTTTATGCGGGGCGGACCCATTCGATCATTCCCAATACGGATTGTGCCATTCAGCACCCTTGTAATCATATGATCCTGGAGACGATCCTTGCATTTATGAAGCAGTATCATATCTCTGCTTACGAGGAAAAGAAACATACCGGACTGGTTCGTCATATTCTCACCAGAGTGGGAAAATATACCGGCGAAGTTATGGTATGTCTGATCATCAATGGAAATAAACTGCCACATCAGGACAAGCTGGTGGAGATGCTGTTACAGTGTCCTCTGGAGTATAAATTAAAAAGCATCTGTCTCAATATCAATAAAGATAAAACAAACCGTATTCTTGGAGAAAAGATTGTCCCAATATATGGACAGACCTATATTGAGGACAGAATAGGAGATATCACTTACCGGATCTCTCCGCTTTCCTTTTATCAGGTGAATCCGGAGCAGACACAGAAGCTTTATGGAACGGCGTTGGAGTACGCAGACCTTAAGGGTGATGAGGTTGTCTGGGATCTCTATTGCGGTATTGGTACGATTTCCCTGTTCCTGGCTCAGAAAGCGGCGAAGGTTTGTGGTGTGGAGATTGTACCGCAGGCCATTGAGGATGCCAGAGAAAATGCACGACATAACGGATTTACCAATACAGAGTTCTTCGTAGGAGCTGCAGAAGACGTGGTGCCGGAGCAGTATGAGCAGAGCGGAGGATCTCTCCGGGCAGATGTGGTCACACTGGATCCGCCTCGGAAGGGATGCGATGAGAAGCTGCTTCGCACAGTTGTTCAGATGGAACCGGAACGGATCGTGTACGTGAGCTGTGATCCGGCGACGCTGGCGAGGGATTTGAAATATTTGTGCGGGGAAGGGTATGAATTAAAGCGCATCAGAGCGTGTGATATGTTTGGACATAGCAGTCATGTGGAGACGGTCGTTGAGCTGGTCAAGAAAATAGTCAACGCAAAGGAACATATCACTGTAACCCTTGATAGCACTGAATTTGAAGCGACAAGGGCAGAATGTAAAGCAACATATCAACAGATAAAGAAATACATATATGATAACTACGGAATTAAGATGCATACACAGTTTATAGCAGAAATCAAGAGGGAAGTAGGAATCATAGAAAGAAAAAATTATAATAAGTCAAAGAAAACAGAAGAAGAACAAAATAAAGCAATCAGGCATTGCACAGATAAAAATAGAAAAATCATATTAGAAGCATTTAGGCATTTCAAGATGATTTAAAAACAATATGATAGTTTATGAAGAAGAGGGCATATCTTTGTTGAGTGTGTCCTCTTTTTTTATAATAAGTTATAAATTTTTTTAAGAAAAACCAAAAAATTATTATATTAGAATATCCTATATGTAAACAAAAAGGAGGTGAAATTTGAAGCCTCGTTATTAAAAACGTAAATAAAAATATAACAGTAAAAAATGATAAGGAGATGATTGTATGTGTGAATTGTTAGTTGATAAATCAGGTTATAAGGATAGGATGGAAGGTGATTTTCTTTTTACCTATGAAATATATATAGAGAGATTAAGACTTGAAAAAATATTTTGTGAGATTCATTGTTTAGAGGTAGAAGATGGAAATGTTAGTATGATAAGTATTGCAGAAAGAATAATATATGATATATTTAGTGGGCAACCATCAGTTGTAATTATCATTAAAAATGAAGTGACATTTTCTTTAGTTATTAAAAGGTCTGATAAGGATAAAACTTTTATTGTAATGCTGGCACAGTCGAGAGAATCTATTGTAGAGATTATAAAAAAGTATAAGATAGATAAAAGAAATGTAGGTGTGTTATTTAGTCCCAGAAAAGGCTCATATGATTTTTTGTGTTAAATGCACTGTTATGATGATAGAGGGCATATCTTGGAAGAGGAGTGTCCTCTTTTTGGGTCACTTATTATTGTATTATTCAACAACATTATCTTAACTGCTTGTACCTCTGTATACCCTAAACTTATTAAAAATTTCTTATACTCTCTATTTATTATATTATCGTCGGACTCATAATTAAAACCATCTGTATTATAATCAGATGGTGTATTTATCTCATTCATAAAATAAATATACTTATACAACCTTTCTCTATCTTTTTGTGACGCTTTCTTATATAATTCACTATACCTACCTTTATCTATGTAACTAATCTTTCCTGTTCTTCTAAACTCCTGTAAATCTTTATTATTATAATCGGGTTGATACTTTCCTACCCTAAAAAAAGAAGAACCTAAAAATATGTCAGATAAAACATAATCATCTACATCGTCCAACTTATCTCTATTCTTTACCATAATACCCATATCATCTTCATCATAATATGGTACTGCATCTAATAATTCTTTCCCTGCATCATTATACAATGTAATATATAACATAGTTATACCTCCTTTATAAGGATAGACTAATTTAAAAGATAAAGTAAAATACTAAATAAAATACCTACATAAAATGCAAAATACATTTCTGACATAAAATAAGAGGTAGGTACTATACCTACCTCTTAACTGAATATTCTTGTGCGGCAGAGCCGCCTGTCCAGTATAGACTGAGCCACCTGTCCAGGCGGAGTGAGCCACTAATAAACCATACGATTTGTTATGATGCGAGTTTACTCGCGTAATGCTTTATCTAATCCATATATCTCAC
>JBNMJP010000009.1:0-26546 GCA_050873905.1 Jutongia sp.
GCCCTTTGGAAATCCATGGATGTCGGGGAAATATGTACACATCAATAGTGCAAGCTTCCGGACGATTGGCAATCTGATGAAACGATCAAAGGTTACTCTGGATGTTCAGCATTCAAAACAAAAAGGAGTATCTTCCCGCACAATAGAAGCGTTGGGGGCACATGCAAAGGTTGTCACGACAAATCCATATGTGGAAAAGTACGATTTTTACTCATATGGTAATGTATATATTATCGATCGCACAAATCCGGTTGTTCCAAAAGAATTTTTTGAAACAGATTTTCAGGAGATGCCGAAGGAGATATGGGACAAGTATTATATTGACTGTTGGATCAAAAAGATGTTTCAGTGAGGGAGAATTCAAAATGAACAATAAAGTACAGATATTAGCGTTTTATCTGCCGCAGTTTCATCGATTTAAAGAAAATGATGAATGGTGGGGCGAAGGATTTACGGAATGGGTCAACGTAAAAAAAGCGGTTCCATTGTTTAAAGGACATGAGCAGCCGAGAGTGCCATTAAATGATAATTATTATGACCTTTCCGATCCGAAGGATATACAGTGGCAGGTTGATCTTGCAAAAGAGTATGGCCTGGGTGGATTTTGTATTTATCATTATTGGTTTGATGGTAAGCTTTTGCTGGATAAACCGATTGATCTCTTTAAGAGGCTTGAGCGAAAAATTGATTATTGCTTTTGCTGGGCAAATGAACCCTGGACAAGGTCGTGGGATGGAGAGACCAATGTTGTCTTAATGCCACAGAGATACGGTGGAGAAAAAGAGTGGGAAGATCATTTTCAGTATCTGCTTCCATTTTTTAAGGATAGTTACTACATCAAAAATAATAATAAACCAATGCTTGTATTATATCGGACCAACAATATTCCGAATTGCGATGATATGATACGATATTGGGACCGCAGATGTGTGGAAGAGGGATTTGACGGCATATATACTGTTGAAGAGATGAATGCTTTTCAAAAAAAGGCTGTCTGCAAATATACCGATGCCGTGCTAGAGTTTGAACCCATGAATGCACTGAAAAAACGGAATTTTTGGACCATGGGACGGGATTATATCCGGTCAAGGATCCATGACATAAAAAATAAAACCCATCTGTCCGTTTTTCAGTATGATGATGTGTGGAAGAGTATATTGGCACGTAATTATAAAACGGAAGATTCTGATAAAAAAATTTATTTGGGAGGATTTGTCGGCTGGGATAACACAGCACGTAAAGGGACGAACGGGCTGGTGCTGGATGGTGCGACGCCGGAAAAATTTAAACAGAACCTTCAGAAGCAGGTGGAACGCGCCCGGTTGCAGGAAAGCGAATATATTTTTATTAATGCATGGAATGAATGGGGAGAAGGAACTTATCTGGAGCCGGATGAAAAACACGGCACAAAATATTTAGAGGCGATCAAGGCAATTTCGGAGGAAGAATAACCGAAGGAGGAATGCTGCGATGATGGAATATTTGAAGCTGGTTCTTTTTCGCAGAAAATGGAGAAGAAAAAATCAGCATAATGAGACATATATTAAGCAACAGGTCAATGACAGTTTAATAGAAGTGGGACGGGGAACGTATGGATTGATTGATGTGCAGATGTTTAATGATACCAATCGATTGATAATAGGAGATTTTTGTTCTATTGGACCTAATACAATGTTTATCCTGTCTTCGGAACATAAATTGGATACACTTTCCACTTATCCGTTTAAAGTGAAGTATTTTGGTGAAAAAAACGAAGCGTTATCCAAGGGAGATATTGTTGTTGGAGACGATGTATGGATTGGCTGTAATGTGACGATCATGTCCGGGGTTCATATAGGACAGGGGGCAGTATTGGCGGCAGGAGCAGTGATCACACATGATGTTCCGGCATATTCTGTGGTGGCGGGAGTACCTGCAAAAGTGATCAAATACAGATTCCCGGAGGAAATAAGAAAGAAACTGGAGAAGCTGGACTATTCCTGTTTGACGGATGAAATGATCTGCAACAATAAAGAACATTTGTATGAAACCATAAGTGATCTCTCGCAATTGGATTGGCTTGTGAAAGAAAAAGGTGAGAAAAATTGACTTTAGAAAAATGCAATTCACAGAAAATATCAGAACAAAAAATAATGCTTTCATTATGTATTCCAACCAATGGGGTTAAGGAATGGGTACTTCCTGTTTTACAAAGTATATATTCCCAACATGTATCTGAAGATCTGTATGAAGTTATTGTTATGGATAATGGAGATAATGCTGATTTCAAGAAGTCTATGACACAGATCGTGGGTCAACATACGAACCTGAAGTATTATGAAACAGAAGCGAAAGGCTTTTTAGGACAGGTCGAATCATTCAAAAAGGCAACCGGAAGCTTGATCAAATTTGTCAATCATCGTATGTGTCTGCTTCCCGGATCCATAGAGAGTTTATTGAAATATATTCAGGAAAATCAGGAAGAAAAACCCATCACATATTTTGCGAATGGCCGCATACGGGATATACAGACAGAGGAGAGGATGAACGATTTCGATAGTTTTGTGAATCGTCTTTCGTACTGGTCTTCCTGGTCTGCCGGAATGGCTGTCTGGAAAGAGGATTTTGATCATTTGCCGGAGGGGATGGAATATCATTATTTATTTCCTCATATTTCCATTCTGTTTTCTGTAACAGAAAATAGAAAATATTATATCGATAATAGAGAATTGATGGAGGAGATAGTGTCATCCAGTGCAGCCAAGGGCTCTTACAATCTGTTCCGGGCTTTTGGAATAGAATATCCGGGGATTCTCCTGGATCTGTATCGGAAGAATAAAATATCCATCAAAACTTTTGAAAAAGTGAAGCAGGATAATTTTGTTTTTTTGACAGGACAGTATTTTGAATTTGTAGTGATGAAACAGAAGTGTTCCTATTCGTTGGATCATGCGAAAGAATATGTGTCGGTGTTTTATTCATATAGAGCATTTAGAAAACAATCATATTGCAGTGGCATTTTGCGGTATGCGGCAGCTTTTTTCAAAGGGCTTATCAAAAAGTAATCGGGAAAGGATAAGGAGATAGGAAATGCAAAACAAATCATTAGGAAAAAACCTGATCGTGTATATGATCAAGACGGTGGTGGTTTTACTGTTTCCGTTGATCACCTTTCCGTATATTACCAGAATATTATCGGTTGATTCCATTGGAAAGGTAAATTTTTCTACATCGATCATTAGTTATTTTTCTCTGATTGCAAGTCTTGGAATTTCAACATTTGCAATACGAAGTGGAGCAAAGTTCCGGGATGACAGAGAAAAAATGAGTTTGTTTGCTTCTGAAATATTTTCTATCAATATTTTAACGACGATCATAGCATATATTGCTTTTTTTGTAGCATTTGCCAATAGCGCAAAATGGCATCATTATACAGTAATTATGATGATATTAAGTATTCAGATTCCTCTCACGACCATTGGAGTTGAATGGTTGTTTGCCATATATGAAGAATATACTTATATGACAGTTCGAACGATCATTGTTCAATTTGTTTCGCTTATCTTTTTATTTGTGTTTGTACGCGACAAAGGGGATGTGTACTGGTATACGGTATATCTTGTTTTATCGGCGGTGGGCACAAACGTTTTAAACTTTGTAAGGTCATTTAAATATGTTAAATTCCGCTTTGTTTTAACATCTGAAATGATATCCTACATTAAGCCGATCTTGATCCTGTTTGCTTCGACGGTGGCCACCCAGATATATTTGAATTCGGATATTACCATACTGGGATATCTTTGCAGTGACTGGGATGTTGGTTTATATCATTCCGCCGTTAAAATATACAATATTATAACAAGTGTGCTGACATCTTTGGGATATGTCAGTCTGGCAAGGCTGGGGTATTTTTTGGAGCATGATAAAAAGCAATACGATCTCTTATTTACCAAAATGTTTAATATAATCGTTTACTTAAGCATTCCCTGTGCGTTTGGTCTCTGGCTGGTGAGCAGCGATATGATGGTATTGTTCGCCGGTTCGCAGTATATTGCGGCAGGACCTCTGCTGCAGGTCCTTACGATTGCGATTCCGTTAAGTGTACTGGTCAGCTATGTTGCTTCCGGCTGTCTTGTCATCTATGGCAAGGAAAACTGTATCTTATTTGCCACGGTGGTCGGTGCTTTGTTTAACATTATCTTTAACATTATTTTGATCCCGAAATTTGGAACGGTGGCAGCAGCATGGACAACGGTTGGATCGGAATTGATCACATTAACGATCCACTTAATAAACATAAGAAAGATATATAAAATACATGGTGTTTTAAAACCTATGGTCAAGGTGTTTGCGGCGTGTATCGTTATGGCGGTAGTGTGCAGACTGGTTATGATGCAGATATCCGGAATGCTGCCACGCCTGGCCGCAGTGGTTGCGGTTGGAGTGGTGACTTATCTGCTTTGTACGATACTATTTAAGCATGAGATAACGTCAGAGGGGATTTCTGTAATGAAACAAAAGTTGAACAGAATCTAGGATGAGATACATTTTGAAAATGCGTGTTGTTCAAAAGGAAAGGGAGGATTACGGTGATGGAAAATGCGCTTGTTCTGGCTCCGGAGTTTATGAATTATGATCAGGCAATCGTGAAGGCATGGTCCGAAATGTATGATGTTACATTGATAAACAATGAAAAATACCTATATACAATTTTGAACGGGATTCAAAAATCATTTTTTAAACAGCTTGGAATGTTTTTGAACAGAAAACTCGGTCGCAAGGATAGATATTATGATATGCTTCAGACAAAATATTGTGGAGAATATCTGCAGGAACTGGGAAATAAGAATTATCAGAAAATAATATGTATCAATGGACATTGTATGCCGGATAAATTTTACGAAACACTGCGCAAAAGAAATCCGGATGCGGAAATGATATTATATCTCTGGGACGATATTTCTAATTTGCTTAAACATACCCATTTTTCCTATTTTGATCAGGTCTATTCGTATAATCTTGATGATTGTAAAGAATATTCTTTACAATATATGCCGATGATGACGCAGAATAAGTGGGTGGGGCATGGCAGCGTCGATAAATATGACATTGCTATTATTGGGACAGCGCATCCGGATCGCCTGGAGGAAGCCCGGAAAATTTATGAAAAATACAGAGAAAAGTACCGGTTTTATATATACTTTTATCATCCCGACAAAACCATTGATTTTTTTGGACACAGGACACCATTATCCTATGAGGAGTATGTGAATATTTTGAGACAGTCTTCTGCTGTTTTAGATCTTCCGTTTCGGGAACAGAAAGGACTGACAACAAGACCGTTTGATGCTTTATTGACGGAAACGAAGGTAATAACATCCAATTCCAACATTCGGAGATATCCGGTCTATTCCGACAATGTTATGATCATAGACTGGGATGATCCGGAGATACCGGAGACGTTTATCAGACAGTCTTATCAGCAGAACGACAGACGTGTGCTTAATGCAGAGGAATGGTTAAAAGAGATTTTTAAGGATTAGATGAACTATTATAAAGTAGTCAATGAAAGGAAATAAAAAGAAAAATGAGATCGATCAAACGAAAGAAATGGAGTGCATGGATAGAGTGGATGGTTATATTCTGTGTGTTTGCTGCGATAGTTATTCATGCACAGAATTTATCCGGATATGATACGACGGTGTTATCCTATGAATCGAATATGCTGGTGGTAAATTCCTCCGGATATGAGGTGGAAGAAAATTCTTTTCGATACACAGGGGATGTGAACAGTTATGTACAGATTTCTAATGTGAGATCGTCGGATCAGATGTTGATATATTTTGGGCAAAATGCGTCAGAAGATACCAAAGTATGGATTTTTTATACGGATGAGCAGGGAAATGTTTTGGATGATCCGGCGGAGGGAATCTGGCAAAAGGGGAATCCATATGCAAAA
Source organism: Jutongia sp. (assembly GCA_050873905.1). Classification (GTDB taxonomy): domain Bacteria; phylum Bacillota; class Clostridia; order Lachnospirales; family Lachnospiraceae; genus Jutongia. Next base: position 5,939 of record JBNMJP010000009.1, read on the forward strand.
ATTAATATGCGTCGGGGAAAATATGGGAGTTATCTGATCAAAGTGGAAAAGGATTTTGTGCTACAGAAAGTTTATTATGCTGCAGATAACGGATATACCGGACCTCATAAGCCGATGATTTTTCTTGTTACCCTTCCTTTATGGGGGATTTTTTCTTTTATTCTGATCTCCGTAAAACGCATCAGAGAATGGCAGTATCGCTGGAATGATCAGGTGTTGCAGTGGGGGGGCAGAATCATTTCGGAAAGAAAAAAATATTTGAAACGGGCTGCAATTGCCGCCGGATGTATTGCAGTTTGCGAATTATTGTTTTATTTGGGATTAGTATGCTTTAAGATAGAGTTTTCCTGGAAGACAGCTGTGTTTAGTTTGTTGATCGGACTATTGCTGTATGTGATATGGAGTTATTGGAGATATCATCGTGGACAATTTGAGCTATTTGCTGCCCTTGTTATTGTTTTGGTGGGAAGCACGATATCTTTTTTGGAGCCGCCTAATGTAGGGTTGTCAATGGATGACGAGATACATTTTAGCTGTGCGTCCAATCTTGTACACAAATTCGATCATAATTTTTCGGTTGCAGATTCTACGATTGTAATTGATTATCCTACGCTTGCACAGCACATGGGGGGGTATGACCGGGAAACGCAAAAAAAATATACGGCATTATTAAATGAATTACTGAGATCCGGATACTATACAGATTCTCTGGTTGGTTCTCCAACGATAAATATTGCGCCGGCATATATTCCGTCAGTCATCGGTTTGATCGTGGCAAAGGGGATCGGTCTTTCTTATCCGATGATATTGGCTGTGGGCAGATGGATGAATCTTTTGTTTGTGGCAGTTTTGGCATATCTTTCCATGAAAAGACTGCGTTCAGGGAAAATGGTCGTTTTCTTGATCACGATGCTGCCGACCGTATTATTTGCAGCTGCCAATTATTCCTATGATCCATGGTTATATGCATGGTCTGTTTATGGTCTGAGTATTTTTCTGGGGGAATGGCAGCAGCCGGAAAAAAAGATGGAACTGAAAACAGGATTTTTGATCAGTGTTGCCATGTTTTTTGCTATTTTGATCAAATCGGTTTATTTTCCATTAACGCTGGTTGCATTCTTTATGCCGGAAAAGAAGTTTAAAAATAAAAAAGAATGCTGGATTTACCGGGGCATGATATTGTGTGCGGCAATCCTTCCGTTTGTGATCATGTATCTGATCAATTACGCAGGCCGCGGAATGGGAACAGGAGACAGCCGTGGTGGTGCAGAGGTTGATGCGACAGCGCAGATGGCATTGGTGAAGAGTCAGCCGGTTCAGACCTTAGTGGTAATATTTAATTTTTTAAAGGATTATTTAAATCCACTCAAGGAAGGGAAAGAGTTCCTCACGGTGAAAGGATATATGAGTTATGGTGTGATCCCTTCCAACGTGGTTCTTCTCCTGGTCATTGCCGGAGCCTGCATGAGCCGGGAGGAAAAGGATGTAAAGTTTCCGTGGTGGACAAAGGTGTGTGCTGTTTTATTATATGTGGCCATTGGCTTTGTCTGTGCATTTTCTATGTATATAGTGTATACAGCGGTGGGGTTGGATACTGTTAGTGGATGTCAGGGCAGATACATGGTTCCTGTTTTATTTCCGACTTTGTTTATTCTTACCAGATATCAGGGAAAGACAAGAGTGAAACAAAAGCTGGGAGAAGCAGGAGTTCATGCGATTTTTCTGCTGGCTATGACATTTGTCGTAGCTTCGGCAATCTGGGTTAATTGCTTATTCTGGTACTGATGTTGCGTGTTTGCAAATACACGGTATATGTATTATAATCGAAATTGTTGTATTGTATTGAAATAGAAAATGAGGTTGGAAATGAAAAATAAAAAAAACATGGAGAATAAAAAAATACATTGGATGAGAAATGCAGTCATCCTATTGGTATTATTCAGTATCATATGTTTTTTTGAATATCGTTCGTTGCAAATGTATCAGAATACAGCGGTAGCTCAATACATGAATTTGGATGAGACGGCGGGGTACAATGTAGAGGGAACGACATATACACCAGTGGATGGGCAGGAGCATGTCCTGAAATATTCCGTGCCGGAGCAGACAACACGTTCTGTTTCTGTGTATTTTAACAGTCCGGTGGGAGTCGATCTGCCGGTTAAGATGTCCTATTATTATGGAGGGGCATTGGTAAAAGAGATCAATACGACGATTCCTGCAGCAGATGCATATTGTACCGTATTAAATGAAAACCTTGCAGCTGATCAGGTATGGATCTCGATTGAGGGCAGTTTTGATCTGGCATCCGCAACGTCAGAATGTATTTATGTACGTGATGATGGAGTATATGGCCGATATGTTCGCATTCTTTTTGTTATGTGGCTGGTTTTGATGGTGGTTTTGGGATGTGCAGCGAGATTGGCGGTTATAGAGAACTTCATAAATAAGTTTATGGATAAATGCTGTAATCTTTGGAAAGCATTTAAGGCGGGACAAAAAGAATATCTTAGGAATGGTGTCTTACTGCTCCTGGGGATTTTGCTTGGCAATGTAATATGGATGCTTTTAAGGAAGCCGTGCCTTGGTAATGCGTGGAGTGTTACCACAGGAAACATTCTTTTTGGCAGTATGATAGGTTTGGCAGGGGGAGTCCTGTTGTTTTATGGTATAAGAAAAAAACTGCATTTTGAAACGGTTTATTTAGTCTGTACGCTAGTGATGGGAACCGTTTTGGCTGCGATTTTGCCGTTACATTTGAACGTATCATGGGATGATCAGATTCATTTCCAAACGGTCGCAGCATTATCTCATCCGGAATCCAGTCAGATTTCCCTGAGTGAGCAGGCATATTATCAGAGTTGTTTCAGTCCACAATTAAAAAATGCGGCAGTGACAGACAGAGGCGGTTTGTCAACAATTCTAAATGACAAGACCATAGCAAGTGCGTCGGTTGATACCGGATATCAGATCAGACCGGCATCTGTGGTGTATCTTCCAATGTCTATTGCCATGTTTGTGGGAAGAGGATTGGGACTTCCTGTCGAGGGGTATATCATATTGGGGCGCATGGCAAGTGCGTGGTTTTACTTTATTATGTTTTATCTGGGCATGCGTCATTTAAAGTCAGGAAAGCTGGTTATGGCGGCATGTTCCCTTGCGCCAATTTGTTTGTTTGAAGTTTCCAATTATAATTATGATTATTGGCCGATAGCGTTCATTGCCTATTCCATGGCATATCTCTTAGGAGAATATCAAAACAAAGAACGTACCATACGGGTGAAGGATATTATAATTATTTTTGTATCCTTTTTGATCGGATGTGTGGCGAAACCGGTGTATGTACCTCTTCTGGGTTTGGCAGCTTTTCTGCCAAAGACAAAGTTTAAGACGGATCGGTTTAAAAAATGTTATTATGGTTTTTTTATAACGATGGTCTGCCTTGCTGCTGTTGGATTTATCATTCTAATATTTGGAGGTTTCCTCGGCGATGGAGACATGCGAGGGGGAACGGAGGTAAGCGTACCGGGACAGATTCAATATATCACATCTCATTTTAAAGATTATTGTCTTGTGATTTTTAATTTTTTGAAAGAGTATCTGTCATTCAACAGCATAAAAATGGATCTGGTGGATACGGCATATATTCCACGCAAGGAATGGCTTGGCAGCTTTGTCCTTATCTGGACAGTGATCGTAGCATTTTTGGACAGAAACCGGGAAGAAAACAAAAAAATCAATTGTCTGGTAAAGGTTTTTGTGCTTCCATTGGCGTTTATTACGGTCTGGTGTGTGGCAACTGCTTTGTATATCACATTTACACCGGTTGGAAATTATACAGTGAATGGTTGCAGTGGACGGTATTTGATGCCGATCCCTTTCCCATTGATGATTGTTCTTTCGAGAATACGCTTTCTTGTGGCACCGCAGCCGTCAAAGATCAAGCATTGGATCGATGCAGGCGCGTTTGGAATTTCCATGGTGTTTGCCGGAATCATGATGACTGCATTTTTGTAAAATGGAATGCGAACAAAAAGTTTATAAGATAGATAGGAGTTTTCAAAAATGGAGCAAAATAAGCAAATGCCTGCAGCATTTGGGATGATCGACAAAAATTTCAAAAACAGGCATATGATCCTGAAATTGGCCAAAAATGATTTTCGAACGAAGTATGCAGGCTCTTATTTGGGGATTGTCTGGGCATTTGTGCAGCCGATTACAACGATTCTGTTATATTGGTTTGTCTTTCAGGTGGGGTTTCGTACACCTGCAATCGGAAATTATCCATTTGTTTTATGGCTGACAGCAGGGCTGGTGCCATGGTTCTTTTTTTCGGATGCATGGAATGGAGGAACAAACAGCCTGATCGGGTATAGCTTTTTGGTAAAAAAGGTGGTATTTGATATTGAAATTCTTCCCGGGATCAAGGTGTTATCTGCGTTTTTTGTGAATTTATTTTTTTCACTGTTCATGCTGGTGATTTTTGCTGCAAATGGATATTATCCAACCATCCATACATTGCAGCTTCTCTATTGTATGATCTGTACATTTGCTCTTACATGGGCATTGTCTTATTTTACTTCAGCTCTTGTAGTATTTGTCAGGGATCTGGGCCATCTGTTATCCGTTATCCTGCAGATATTGATGTGGCTGACGCCTATTATGTGGAATATTGGTATGATCGAGGATGCGTATCCGTGGCTTGTTCAGGTGATGAAGTTTAACCCGATTTTTTATGTGGTACAAGTTTGCAGGGATGCCATGTTTGCGGAAAAATGGTTTTGGCAGCAGCCGGTATGGACGGCATATTTTTGGGGATTGACCATATTGCTGTTTGTGATGGGATCCCATGTGTTTCAGAAGCTGCGCCCGCATTTTGCTGATGTTTTGTAGAAATATGTTGTTGTCGGAGGGAAAAGGGGAAAGAGATGGATACAAATCAGGAAATTGGTTCAATACAGATAAAAGATCTGACAAAGGTGTATCATTTGTATGATAGGAATATTGACCGGATCAAGGAAACCTTTCACTTTCACAAAAAGAAGTATTCCAAAGATCATTATGCATTGAAAAATATCAACCTGGATATCAAAAAAGGGGAATCTGTCGGAATTGTGGGCACCAATGGCTCCGGAAAATCAACCCTATTGAAATTGATCACTGGGATTGTGTCGCCCACATCAGGATATCTCAAAGCAAATGGAAAGATTGCAGCACTGCTGGAGCTGGGTGCAGGCTTTAATCCGGAATATACAGGATTGGAAAACGTATATCTGAATGGTACAATGATGGGATATAATGAGGAGGAAATGAAAAAACGTGTTCCGGCGATCATTGAATTTGCGGATATTGGTGATTTTATCAATCAACCGGTAAAATCATATTCCAGCGGAATGTTTGCCCGTCTGGCATTTGCTGTATCGATCAATGTGGAGCCGGATATTTTGATTGTTGATGAGGCATTGTCCGTGGGAGATACAAGATTTCAGGTGAAATGTATTGATAAAATGACAGAGCTTCGGGATAAAGGAACGACGATATTATTCGTAACACATTCCATTGAGCAGATTAAACGTTTCTGTACAAGAGGAATCTGGATCAGGAATGGGGAACTGGTCAGCGATGGAGAAGCGAGTAAGATTGTGGATCTGTATGACAATTATATGAAATATGGAGAGACTGCGATAGAAACGGAAGGTTCCGAGTGTGAACCGGCACCGTTTCGAATGCCGAAAGATGAAGCTTGTCTTGCCTCTATCTGCCGCGTACGGATCAATAAGAGGCTGTTTCAGTCCTTTGAACCATTTGAGGTAGAAGTAACCTATGATATTTATGATGATAAGATGAAGGATCTGCAGCTGGGTGTGGCAATTTATAGCAGTGATCGTTCTATTTATGTATTTGGTCCCAATACAAATCTTGACCGACATGATCTGCCACAGGGACGGGGGCGTTATGTGGTACAGTATCGGATTCCGAAGCTTATGCTGATGAGTGGAGATTATGTGATCGATGTAGGAATATATAATAGCAATGGAATTGTCAATTTAGATTACAAAAACGGCTGTGAAAGCTTTTCCGTAGCAAATAAATATTTTTCGGAGGGTATGATATATCTGGAGCATGAGTGGAACCTGTTGACGGAAGAAAAGCACTAAGAAGTGCAGGAATGGAGGCTGCAGTGAGCGGAATGCTAGAGACGATCAAAAAAATTAAAAGAAAAATACCCTTTATACAGATTCCGTGTGAATTTATTTCCATTTACCGAAATTATGGAAAGGATCAGGCATATGACTATGCCATGCAGTTTCGTCCAAGGGCGGTAAAAAAAATGGTGTTGGAACCGATGGAAGAGGATATTCTTTTCAGTGTGGTTGTTCCTTTGTATAATACTCAGGAAAAATATCTTCGGGACATGATGGAATCGGTCTGTGATCAGGTATATGGAAATTGGGAACTTTGTCTGGTCGATGCAAGTAATGATGCAAAGGCTGAGATTGAGAAGATCTGCCGGGAATATGCCGGAAAAGATCAGAGGATCCGATATATTCCTGTGCTTGAAAACGAAGGAATATCGAGGAATACAGATTATGGAATACAACAGGCAAAGGGAAGTTATATCGTTCTGTGCGATCACGATGATATTTTGATGCCCAAAGCGTTATACATGATAGCCGATGCGATCCATACGACAAATGCTCCTGTATATTACACGGATGAGGATCATTTAAATGCACGGGGAAAGCACACTATGCCGTTGTATAAGCCCGATTGGTCACGGGATCTTTTGTATAGTCAGATGTACACCTGCCATGCATTTTGCTTTTCCAAAGAAATCTATGAGAAAGCCGGAGGTTTTCGAACGGAAATGGATGGGGCGCAGGATTATGATCTGATGCTTCGCTTTTCAGAATTGACAGAGGATATCCGGCATATTCCATTTGTATTATATTCATGGAGAGTCTGTGAAACCTCCACAGCAGGAAACGCAGAAGCCAAACCATATGCGCATACGGCAGGACTTCGGGCATTGAACAGTCATTTGGAACGACGATATGGAAAAGGCGCTTATGCACAGGAGACGGAGTATCCTTTCGTTTACCGGACGCGCTTTCCACTTCCGGAGAAAACACCCATGGTGTCCATTATCATTCCGATGAAGGATAAGTGGGAGATGACCAGACAGTGTATTGACAGTATCCGGCAAAAAAGCACATATTCTGATTATGAGATCATTATTTTAGATAATCGTTCGGAAGAAAAAGAGACGTTTCAGTGGTTTGAGGATGTACAGAAGAAGTACAAAAATGTTTCTGTATACAAAGCGGACTTTGCATTTAACTGGTCCCATTTAAATAATTATGGAATGACTTTTGCCAAAGGAGATGTCTATATATTTCTCAATAATGATATTGAGATCATATCGCCGGATTGGATGGAAATTCTGGCAGAAAATGCAGTCCGTGAAGATGTTGGTGTAGTAGGTCCATTACTTTTGTACGAGGATAATACGATTCAGCATGCCGGAATTATTGTTGGCATGGGAGGCTGGGCCGATCATGTGTATAAAGGCATGAAAGTGGTTCATACCGGAACACCGTATATCTCCCCATTAGTCAGCCGGAATGTCACGGCGGTGACGGGGGCATGTATGGCGGTCTCCCGTAAAACCATAGAAAGGATCGGTCAGTTTGATGAACAGTTTATCATTTGCGGAAGCGATGTTGAGCTGTGTATCCGGGCATATGCAAACGGACTGAATAATTTATATACACCATATGCCAGATTATATCACCTGGAGTCAAAAAGCAGGGATTCCTATATTCCGGAAATTGACTTCCGGATGTCCTATAATTGTTATACGCCATTTCGTGAAATGGGAGACCCATATTACAATATAAATTTGGACCGCAATCGATTGGTACCAAGAGAAAGCAGGGAGAGCATGGATTATCAGAAAATAAAAGGACAGTTAAAGAGAAATCGTTTAACGGCATCTGCATATGAAAAACTTCGAAGTGCTGTTAAAAATGTACAGCCGGCTACGTATCGAATTGCAGAAACTCAGCCGGTGCAGCCGAGAAAGCTGGCAGGTTATACCGGTAAACGCCTTAATTTATTAGTACCTTCTTTGAATGTAGAGCATGTGTTTGGCGGAATTGCAACAGCACTGAAATTTTATAAGCAGTTGGGGGATGTTCTTGAGATTGATCTGCGAGTGATCCTGATGGATGCAGAACTGAAACAGGATGCCATGGTTGACATGGCAGGTTTTGAGGTTGTTTCTGCAGATAAGGATGTCACGAATATCCCGAGACAAATCGTGTCGTTTGCTAATCGGGCAGGAAGGACAATTCCGGTGGGACCACAGGATATATTTATGGCAACGGGATGGTGGACCGCTTATACAATTTTTCCGGTGATACGTTGGCAGAGTGAGACTTACGGAAATCCAGTACAAAAATTAGTATATTTTATTCAGGATTATGAGCCGGGATTTTATTCATGGTCCTCCAGATACTTAATGGCAGATAGCACATACCGTTCCAAGACACCGGTGATCGCGATATTTAATTCCCGTTTGTTATATGACTTTTTTGTGCAAAATAATTATAAGTTTTACCTGGAATATTATTTTGAGCCTGTATTAAATGATGCGCTGAAAAAGGAACTGGAGGAGAAAAAGGATACCTGTCAGCGGAAAAAACAGATTTTGTTATATGGGCGTCCGGGAACAGAACGCAATGCGTTTGAACTGATTGTGGCATCCTTAAATAAATGGTGCGAAAAATACCCACAGTCAAAGGATTGGGAGATTTTATCAGCCGGAGAAAAATTTGATGATATTTCATTGCAAAACGGCAGGAAGATCCATGCGGTGGGAAAAATGTCATTGGAAGAATATGCACAGACTATGCTGGAATCTCGAATAGGAATTTCTCTGATGGTTTCCCCTCATCCAAGTTACCCGCCATTAGAGATGTCAACCTTTGGAATGAAGGTCATTACCAACTGTTACAGCAATAAAAACCTGGCGGATTTTAATGACAATATAGTATCTCTTGAGGATTGTTCGGCAGATTCCGTTGCAGATGCACTGGCTGCCCTTTGTGAAGATGGTGGAATGGTGAATGAGCCGGTTATGGAAGGCGATTATTTTAATGGAGAAAATGACTGGGAACAGATCATGCAATCCATTCGAAAAGAACTTTTGTAAACGGGGGTTAGAGACTAAGGTATCAGATAGTAGAAATGAGGGACGTCATGACTTCGATTATAGATGCTCAGGATTTAGTGCATGAGTATTCGCAGAGAGATGAGGAAGGCAATGTCATCGGAATCAAACGGGCGCTGGATGGAGTTTCTCTGCAAGTAAAAGAGGGGGATTTCATTGCTGTACTTGGAGCAAATGGTTCCGGCAAATCGACATTTGCGAAACATTTGAATGCTTTGCTTACGCCAACGGAGGGAACCCTTTTTGTTGGGGGAATGGAATGTGGAGATCATTCGAAAGATCTTGATATTCGTAAAACGGTTGGGATGGTTTTTCAGAATCCGGATAATCAGATTATTGCCAATGTTGTTCAGGAAGATGTGGGATTTGGTCCTGAAAATATCGGAGTACCAACAGAGGAAATATGGATTCGGATGGAAGAGGCATTAAAAAATGTCGGTATGTATGCATACCGTTTAGACTCTCCCAATAAACTTTCCGGTGGACAGAAACAGCGGGTAGCGATTGCGGGGATTTTAGCGATGAAACCCAAATGTATTATCCTTGACGAATCGACGGCAATGCTTGATCCGGGGGGACGGGCATCCGTGATGGATACCATCTGCCGTATTAACCGGGAAGAAACCATCACGGTGATCGCCATTACGCATTACATGGAAGAGGTAGCAAATGCGGATTATGTTTACGTAATGGATCAGGGAAAGGTTGTAATGGAAGGAACACCAAGACAGATATTTTCACAGAGTGATATGCTGCAGAAATACCGTTTGGCGGTACCGGAAGTGATTCGGATCGCACAGATTCTCAGGGAAAAGGGAGTTTCCGTTCCGAAAGATATATTAAACGCAGAAGAATTGATTGAGGCAGTGATACGGGAAAGGAAGAAATAACGTGGCAATACGTTTGGAAGATGTAAATTATATATATGGTGTCGGTTCCGGTCAGGAGAAATGGGCACTGAAAAATATTAATCTTACGATTTCAGACGGTGAATTCGTCGGGATCGTTGGTCATACCGGTTCGGGAAAGTCTACATTGACTCAGTTATTGAACGGATTGGAAAAACCGTCATCCGGTAAGATATATTACAATGAAAAAGATATTGGAGAAGGAGATTCCGGCCGGGAACTTCGTAAAAAGGTGGGGCTGGTATTTCAATATCCGGAGTATCAGCTTTTTGAGACATCTGTGATCCGGGATGTGGAATTTGGACCACGTAATTTAGGATTAACCGGTTTGGAAGTGGAAAAGCGTTCTTATGATGCCCTTCGTCAGGTGGGGATTAGCGATGATCTTCTGGATGTGGCACCGTTTACCCTTTCCGGGGGACAGAAACGCCGGGTGGCGATTGCAGGTGTGCTGGCCATGCATCCGGAGGTACTGATATTGGACGAGCCAACGGCCGGACTTGACCCTGTGGGGCGTATGGAGATCCTGAACTTATTAAAAAAGCTTCAGGAGGAACGTAATATTACGATTATTCTTGTTTCTCATAGCATGGATGATGTTGCAAAATATGCACAACGTCTCCTTGTCATGAATGATGGGGAACTGGTATTAGATGGAGAACCGGCGAAGATTTTTCAGTATGAGGAGGAATTGTGCAGGATCGGTCTTGGGATTCCTCAAGCCGCATACGTCCTGCATGAACTGGCACGTAGAGGAATTCCTGTGGATACAAATGGGATTACACCGGAAGAGGCAGCAGAAAAGATCATAGCCTGTCTGAAAGGATCAGCGAAATCAGATCAGTCAGAGGAGTGGAGTGTTGTATGATACGGGATATCACGATAGGACAATATTATCAGGGGGATTCGGTGATTCATCGGCTGGATCCCCGGTTGAAGGTGGTGGGGGTATTTGTTTACCTGATCTCCCTTTTTTGTTTTAAAACAATATTTGGATTTTTGGCAGCGGGTCTCTTTTTTGTTGTTGTACTAAAGTTATCAAAGGTTCCGTTTCGGTTCGTGGTAAAAGGCTTAAAACCCATACTTTTTCTGCTTATTTTTACGGCGGCATTAAATTTGTTGTGGACACCGGGAAGAGTGATATGGAGTTTTGGTATTTTAAGTCTCACAAAAGAAGGAATTTATAAATGTGTGTTTATGGCATTACGTCTGCTTCTTCTCATCATTGGTTCCTCTATGCTGACATTGACTACGACTCCAAATCAGCTTACAGATGCAATGGAGCATCTTCTGAAACCATTGCAAAAGGTGAAAGTTCCCGTGCATGAAATTGCTATGATGATGAGCATTGCGCTCCGTTTCATTCCCATTCTTTTAGAAGAAACTGACAAGATTATGAAAGCACAAATGTCCAGGGGGGCTGATTTTGAAAGTGGCAATCTGATCAAGAGGCTGCATAGTATGATACCACTTCTTGTCCCGCTTTTTATATCGGCAACGCGCCGGGCGAATGAGCTTGCTTATGCGATGGATGCCAGATGCTATAATGGCGGCAGTGGGCGAACAAAGATGAGGCCTTTGAAATACCATACAATGGACATGTGGGGCTATATGGGATTGGTTTTATATATTGTGTTTCTGGTGACAGTTTGTACCCTGGCACGATGGAATGGGCTGGGATAGCCGGGCAAAGGGATCATAGAATAAAGGAGAGAAGCAGTGCGTCGAATATTATTAAGAGTCGCTTATGATGGGACGAACTATCATGGGTGGCAGTTACAGCCGAATGTAGAGACGGTTGAAAATGTATTGAACAGAGCAATCTGTCAGCTGACAGGAGAAGAAATTCAGGTGATCGGGGCAAGCCGGACAGATGCCGGCGTACACGCACTGGGGAATGTAGCAGTCTTTGATACGCAGTCAAGGATTCCGGCAGAAAAATTTTCGTATGCATTGAATCAGCGTCTTCCGGATGATATCGTTGTGCAGCAGTCTTGTGAGGTGGCAGAGGATTTTCATCCCCGGCACTGTGCATGCCGGAAAACTTATGAATACAATATTCTTAATCGGACGTTTCCTTTGCCGGCATATCGGAATACAGCTTATTTTCAATATGGAAAGCTGGATATAGAAGCCATGAGGCGAGCTTGCAGGGAGTTTACAGGGGAACATGATTTTGCAGCTTTTTGTGCGGCCGGGGCGCAGGTTGAAACAACGGTTCGAACGATCTACAGTCTGGAAATAGAGGAGCGAAAGCTGGATGCCGGTGCTGACGATGGACAATCCGGACGAATGATCACAATCCGGATCAAGGGAAATGGATTTCTTTATAATATGGTCAGGATCATTGCAGGCACATTGTTGGAAGTTGGAAAAGGTCATCTTGATCCGGAGAAAATTCATGAGATTATTGCTTCCGGTGAACGGGAAAAAGCAGGGCCAACAGCCCCGGCACAGGGACTACGTCTTGTGGAGATCAGATTTGAATAAGAGGAAGGGAGAGAATAAATGATGGTAAAGGAGAAAAAACGCAGTATTCCACTGATTTCTTTCAGTGCATTCATATTGGCAGAGATTATTATGGTGTGTATTTTGAAAGCCGGCGGATTTTATCCGTTTGGCACGAAATCCATGCTGATCATGGACATGAAGGGACAGAATCTGGAATTTATCACATCACTGCGCAGTATTTTTAAAGGAGATTCCTCTTTCTTTTTCTCGTGGTCCCGTTCCATGGGAGGGAATTTTATCGGTGTGTTTGCTTTTTATATAGCAAGTCCCCTTTCCTTTTTGACATTATTCTTTCCGGTAAGTAAAATGCCTGTGGCCATTGAACTGCTGACCCTCTTGAAGATTGGGCTGTGCAGCCTGACATTTTCCGTGTATGCAGGATATTTATCGGAAAAATATCAGGGAAGATTAAAATTCTCCATACTGATTCCGTCTATCTGTTATGCTTTTATGTCATATACCATGGTATATTCGTTAAGTATCATGTGGCTTGACGGGGTGATCATGCTTCCGCTTATCCTGATGGGAGTCGAGAAGATTTTTGATGGGAAAAAGGGTTTATGGTATGTAATCAGTCTTACAATTATATTTTACAGTAATTATTATGTTGGATATATGATCGGACTTTTTACAGGTATCTATTTTATCATTCGTATGATTTGTGAGTATACCAAAGGAAATATGAAAACCGAATTGATCCATATAAAAAGCTTTGTGGTTTCTACGTTGTTATCCGTGGCGATGGCATCCCCGCTTTTAATATGTGTGTTTAAAGATCTGTTTACCGGAAAACTTTCCAATTTGGATGTATACACCGGTTATGAACCGGATACAAGTACAATCTTCGAATTCAAATTATTGTTTACCAAATTACTGCATGGAAAGTACGACAGTATTACATATGTGGGACTTCCGTCTATATATTGCGGCTTTGCGATGATGGCACTGGCCGTGGCTTTTCTGCTGCTTCGTCAGATCAAATGGCGCGAAAAAATTGGTTTTTTCCTGGCATTGTGCCTGTTGGCGGCAAGCTTTTATTATGTGAAATTTGACGAACTGTGGCATGGTTTTCAGTACCCGAACTGGTTTCCGTTCCACCATGCGTTTTTGTTTAGTTTCGTGATTGTTTATATGGCACTTCGGGCAATGATCGTACTTAGTACCCGGAAATGATGCATTGCTTTTAGGATACAATGGCATGACGCATTATTCTTCGGCCTTTAATGCAAACATCAACAGTCTTACACCGCGTCTGGGATTGGGACAGTCTTATTTTTGGAATTCCGGCTATGGATCCACACCGCTGATCGATAGTATATTTGGATGCAAATATACGATTCATGATGGGGCCATGCCACAATGCTATAAAGCGTTGGATAATACTCCGGAGGGAGCGGTAAGCTACGAAAATACAATGGCACTTCCTCTTCTTTATGCAGTGGGACAGGAGTGCACGTCAGGAGATCTGAATCAGCAAAGTGTCTTTGTGAATCAGAATAATTATCTGGCGGGGATCACCGGTCAGGAAAAAAATTATTTTACCGGCTGCCAATATACCGTAACACAGGAATCGGAGGCAGTGTGGAGTTATTCGGCAGTTGCAGCGGAAGATGCTCCAATGTATTTGTCAATGCAGTCCAATTCATCTTATGCAAATGTATATGTCAACGGAAATTATATAGGAAATTATTTTACCGGAGAGACAAGTGGAGCTTTATATCTGGGAGAATATAAAACAGGCGATACATTATATATCCAGGTTGTTTGTTCACAGGATGGGAATACATATTCGCCAAGCTATACGGAGATCGTCCAGATGAATATAAGTGAGCTGCAGGACACCATGTCTTCCTTAAAGAAGGGCGGCCTCCGGATCACTGACAGCCACGGCGGCCACATTTTCGGAACAATCACATTGCAGAAGGATCAAAAGGAAATTATGACCTCTATTCCATATGATAAGGGATGGACGATTCGTGTAGATGGGAAAAAAGTGAAGTATACAAAATATGCAGACACATTTATTCAGTTTCCATGCTCCTCCGGACAGCATAAGATCACAATGCAATATGTGTCTCCGGGATTTTATTCCGGTTTATTCATTGGAGTGATTGGATTTTTACTGGCGCTTGTCTTTGTATTGGATAAGGCTCAGGTTTTTGTAAAATGGGATTATATTATTGCCAATACAGTTGCCTTTATTTTAAGTGTCCTTTGGTCCTTTTACTGGAACAATAAGTTGGTTTTTGATATGGAGGGAACCTCCTGGAAAGATTTGCTGAAGGCACTGTTGAAAATGTATGTAGCATATGCCTTTACCGGGATTGTTTTAAATAATATTCTTTCCTATCTGTGGATTGATGTATTACATATTTCGAAATTTATTGCCCCATTGATCAACTCCCTCATCGGTGTCCCAATCAATTTTGTACTGAACAAATTTTGGGCATTTCAGGGAAAATAGTAAAGCGGCAGACCGGTGAAGAGAGAGAACATATCTTGTATTTTTATGATATTTGACATTGAGAAAATGGGATGATATCATAAATTATATGTGACTAATTTTGTAAAATCATTATTAATCGCATGGATTGACCGTGAAGGGGGAAGCAGTATGGACTGTACAAAGGAGATATCTTTGATCATACCGTGTTATAATGAGCAGGAGTCACTTCCTGCTTTCTTTGAAGAGGTGACGAAGGTTTTGCAGGGAATGGGATGTACTTATGAACTGCTTTTTGTGAACGATGGATCAAGTGACCGTACGCTGGAGATATTAAAGGATATGGCGCAGAGGGATGAGCATGTGGGATATCTGTCGTTTTCCCGGAATTTTGGCAAAGAAAGTGCGATGTATGCCGGATTTTGTAATGCATGTGGTGCTTATGTGGCTGTGATGGATGCCGATCTGCAGGATCCTCCGGAGCTGCTGCCCGAGATGCTTCGAATGATCCGGGAGGAGGGCTATGACAGTGTAGCGACCAGACGTGTCACACGCAAGGGAGAACCGGTGATCAAAAGCTTTTTTGCCCGCCGGTTTTATCGCATTATCAATAAGATTTCAGATGCTAATATTGTGGATGGTGCCAGAGATTTTCGCTTGATGAAGCGGGAAATGGTTGATGTGATCGTGGCAATGTCAGAATATAATCGTTTTTCCAAGGGCATTTTTGGATGGATTGGTTTTAAAACATACTGGCTTCCTTTTGAAAACAGAGAGCGGATTGCAGGTGAGACAAAATGGAGCTTTTGGAAGCTTTTCAAATATGCGGTGGAAGGAATCATTAATTTTTCTCATGTTCCGTTAAGCATTGCCTCTTGGTTTGGCATACTTATGACAGTGGTTTCTTTTGTGGCTGTTATTTTTGTTGTGGTCCGAAAATTATTGTTTGGCGATCCGGTGGCAGGATGGGCATCCATGGTGTGTATTATTACTCTGATCGGCGGAATACAGTTATTCTGTATGGGAATTATGGGACAATATATTTCCAAAACATATACAGAGGTAAAGAAAAGACCACACTTTATTGTGGCTGAGAGCAATCGGGAAGATACAAAAAAGATTCAATAAACGTCATATGGAAGATACAGGCGGAAAGGTGGAATTATGCAGAAAAAACATAGAAACGGCTTGATTTATCTTAGTGCATTTATACTGGCAGAGATCATTATGATGTGCATTTTGAAAGCAGGGAGATTTTATCCGTTTGGAACAAAATCCATGCTCATTATGGATATGAAGGATCAATATGTGGAATTTCTTGCATCTCTGCGCAGTATTTTTCGTGGGGAATCGTCGGTATTCTTTTCCTGGTCACGTTCTATGGGAGGTAACTTCATTGGTGTTTTTGCCTATTACATAGCAAGTCCGCTCTCATTTCTGACGGTTCTTTTTCCGGTCAGTAAAATGCCGGTGGCAGTCGAAGTGCTCACGGTTTTGAAGATTGGATTATGCAGCCTGACATTTTCTGTTTATGCGTTATATCTTTCCAATAAATATCAGGGCAGGCTGCGGTGCGCTGTTTTGATTCCGTCTGTCTGCTATGCATTTATGTCATATACTATGGTATATTCTTTAAGTGTGATGTGGCTGGATGGCGTGATCCTGCTTCCGTTGATCCTGCTGGGGCTGGAGAAGATTTTCGACGGTGCAAAAGGACTTTTATATGTTGTTTGTCTGACACTTTTGTTTATCAGTAATTATTATGTAGGATATATGGTGGGGATTTTTACGGGTATTTATTTTCTGATCCGTATTTGCAGTGAATATAGCAAAGAGGAAATATCCCGGGAGGTGCTGCGGCTGAAGCGGTTTGTAATCTGCAGTCTTGTTTCGATTGCCATGGCGGCACCGATTTTATTGTGTGCTTTGAAGGATCTTATGGTGGGAAAACTCTCAGAGGGATATACCTCATATAATCCCGAGTCCGGTACCAACTTTGTCTTTCCTCTGTTTTTCACAAAGTTCCTTCATGGAAAATATGATAGCATTACCAATAGTGGTCTTCCGGCGGTTTACTGTGGTTTTTTGATGTTGGGGCTTGCCGTGGTCTATTTGTTCCTGAAACAGATCAAATGGAGAGAAAAACTGGGAATGGTGGCGGCGCTTTGCCTGTTAACGGTGAGCTTTTACCTGATCCGGCTGGATAGAGTATGGCATGGATTTCAATATCCGAACTGGTTCCCGTATCGATATGCCTTTTTGTTTAGTTTTGTGATCATTTATATGGCGCTGCGTGCCATGATCGTGCTGAGTACACAAAAGTGGACCGAGAAGCTGCCACAGACAGCGGCGTATCTGTTATCCGGTCTTTTCATCGCAGCGGTGTCAGTGGAAATGGGAACCAATGGTGCCGCGATGCTTCAGGGACTTGGAAATGAGTTCGGTTATGGGGAAATGCAGGACTATGATACTTTTATCCGAAAAACACAGCCACTGGTTCAAAAGGTAAAAAAAGCAGATTCCGGTCTTTACCGGCTTAATCAGAAATATGAATATTCCAAAAATGATGCGATGCTTTTGGGATATAATGGCATGACGCATTATTCTTCTACGTTTAACGCCAGTATTAATAGTCTGACACCACGCCTTGGCATAGGCCAGGGATATTTCTGGAGTTCCGGTTATGGTACAACGCCTTTGATGGACAGCCTGTTTGGATGCAAATATACAATCCATGACCGGGCAATGCCGTCCTGTTATACTGCCCTGGACAGTACACCGGAGGGGGCGGCATCTTATGAAAATAAAATGGCACTGCCGTTGCTCTATGGCGTGTCCGGAGAGGGCACTGCCGGAGACCTGAATCAACAGAGTGTATTTGCTAATCAGACAGAGTTTCTGGTAGGGATCACAGGGGAACGTAAGGATTACTTTGTGAATTGTCAATATACTATGGCACAGGAGTCTGCAGCTGTTTGGAGTTATTCCGTTACGGCAGCCATGGATGCACCGATGTATCTATCCATGAAATCCAATGCGTCCTATGCCAATGTCTATGTGAACGGAAATGACGCAGGAAGCTATTTTACGGGAGAAACGAGTGGTACCCTGTATCTTGGGGAGTTTCAAAAAGGAGACAACGTATATATTCAGGTGGTTTGTGGGGATGATGGTACAACTTACAGTCCAAGTGTTACGGAAATCGTTCAGATGGATACGGCAAGTGTACAGGACACCATGACTCATCTGCAGCAGAATGGAATCAAGATTACGAGTCATCGCGGAGGTAAGATCAAAGGAAGCATTATTCTGGGTGACAATCAGCAGGAGGTCATGACCTCCATTCCATATGATGAAGGATGGACTATTCGTGTGGATGGCCGGAAAGTGGATTACACCAAATATGCAGATACGTTTATTCAATTTCCGTGTACTTCCGGTACTCATAAGATTACCATGCGGTATGTGTCGCCGGGATTTTTTGCAGGACTTTTCCTTTCTGTCCTTGGTCTTTTGATAGCCCTGCTTTGCTTTGGATGGGATCGTTATGCGCCGGAGAGCCTGAAAAAAAGCAGGGAAAAATTACAGTATAAGCTCCGGAAATATCAAGTAATCCGAAAAACATGCTATTTTCTGCTTTTTTCGGTGATGACAATTCTGTTTGCAAGATTGTATATCCGTATCTGCCGGAACCAATATTCGGTCGGAATGTTTGGCAGAACGCTTGTGACGATCTTGATTAGTGCCGCCGCTTATTGGGGACTGGGAAGGCTTCAGAATTTTTTGGAAAAGAGAGAAAAGTGGATTCTTTTTGGTTTTTTAGGAATCATGTTGATTCTTCAGATTGTGGCGGGATATTATATGGAGATTACGCCGCAGTGGGATTTTGGCAGCGTCTATCAGGCTGCGGTCGAATGGGCAGAAACAGGGGATTTTCCTTCTTACAAGGAATATTTTTATTATTTTAACAACAATCTGGGAGAGCTTGGAATTCTGACGCTTTTGTTTAAGATAGCGAGTTTCTTTGGAATACATAATTATAATATGGCAGCAACCGCAGTAAATGCCGTGTTAAATATAGCGATGATGTTTTTTGCTTATCAGGTATGTAAAAAGCTGGTCTCTGTGAAGAATGGTTTTTTTGTATTATTTATCTTTATGGTCAGTCTTCCGTCTTATTTTGGGGCCTCCGTTTTTTATACAGATGTATTTTCCATGCTGTATCCTGTGATGATCCTTTATCTGTATCTGCGGCTTCGAGAGGTATCCGGCTGGAGAAAGAAGCTGATCGATTGTGTTTTGATCGCCGTGGCGGCGTGGATCGGCAGTGAGGTGAAATTTACGGTAATGATACTTGTTGTTGCGGCGGTGGTAGATATGCTTCTGCGCTGCGAGTGGAAAAATCTTTGCAGTGTGCTTGGGTGTATCGTGGCGGTATTTTTGCTCTGTAATACAGCGTATCAGGCGGACATTTATCACTATCATCTGGAACGGGAAACAGCAGATCAAATGAATACACCGTTGCTTCACTGGGTTATGATGTCTCTGCAGGGAGATGGAGGATACAATGTAGAGGATTATGATTTTACAAGAAGCTTTACGGATACGAAGCAGAGAGATAAGGCAATTCGGGAACGGATATCCCAGCGGATTTCAGACATGGGGGCAAAAGGTCTGCGAGAGCTGGCAGACAGAAAAGCGGAAAAATGTTTTTCGGATGGAACATATGATCATGGAACATTTTTTAGCCATGGCCTGGTCAGAAAATGCTTCTTAGATGACTATATCTGTTATGACGGAAAGCATTATGAAACTTATCGAAAGCTTTGCGCTGGTGAGTTTTTGGGATTTTTTGTACTGATGACCGTAGGTGGGTGCCTCAGTGCTGTTTTGCTGATCCGCAATAGAAAAGAGAAAGTTGCGGAGAATATATTACGAGGATTTATCCCGGAACTGACTGTTTTTGGATTGATGTTATTTCTGTTGATCTGGGAGACAAGTCCCAGATATATTGTGAATTTAATCCCCATGATATATATCAGTGCTGCAGTGGGGATGGAGGGACTGCTTCATTGCATTCCAAAGGAAAACAGTGGCAGAAACACCGGAAGAAAAGGAAGCGATTGCAGAAGAAGGAGAAGATAGTCATGACAGAAGAGAAGAAGCAGACAAAAATGGAGCTGTTGATCCAGTTTATTAAATTTGGCATTGTAGGTGTGTCCAATACGGTGGTTGCTTATGTGCTGAATGTTGCCGTTATCTTTGTATTGGATAAGGCACAGGTTTTTGTAAAATGGGATTATATTATTGCCAATACAGTTGCCTTTATTTTAAGTGTCCTTTGGTCCTTTTACTGGAACAATAAATTAGTGTTTGATATGGAGGGAACCTCCTGGAAAGATCTGCTGAAGGCACTGTTGAAAATGTATGTAGCATATGCCTTTACCGGGATTGTTTTAAATAATATTCTTTCCTATCTGTGGATTGATGTATTACATATTTCGAAATTTA
>JBNMJP010000010.1:0-22991 GCA_050873905.1 Jutongia sp.
AAGATTATTCTCTTTGCCTTCCTGTTTTACGTTCTTGCCTGCTTCCATGGAAAGCTGACGGATCTTTTCATGAAGCTCCTGTCTGTCTCCGCCTGCCTTTACCGCATCCATCATGATATTTTCTGTAGCCATGAATGGAAGCTCTGACATCAGACGTTTCTCAATGACCTTGTCATAAACCACAAGACCATCTACGACATTGAGCACCAGATCCAGGATACCATCGGTAGCCAGGAAGCCCTCCGGAACACTGATACGCTTGTTCGCAGAATCGTCCAGAGTACGCTCAAACCACTGACACGCTGAGGTAAACATGGTATTGGTTACGTCTGCCATCACATAACGGGCCAGAGATGCAATACGCTCACGTCTCATTGGGTTTCTCTTATATGCCATTGCGGAGGAACCGATCTGGTTCTTCTCAAATGGCTCCTCAATCTCCTTCAGATGCTGAAGAAGACGGATATCATTGGAAAACTTGTGTGCACTTGCAGCGATACCGGCCAGAACATTTACAACTCTGGTATCCAGCTTACGGGAATAGGTTTGTCCGGATACCGGGAAGCACTCCTTAAAGCCCATTTTCTTGGCAATGATCTGATCCAGTTTCTTCACCTTCTCCTCATCCCCGTCGAAAAGCTCCATAAAGCTTGCCTGGGTACCTGTGGTTCCCTTAGAGCCTAAAAGCTTCATATGATCAATGACATGATCCAGATCCTCCAGATCCATCAAAAACTCCTGCAGCCACAGAGTGGCTCTCTTTCCTACTGTGGTAGGCTGGGCCGGCTGGAAATGAGTAAATGCCAGTGTCGGCTGTGATTTATACTTCATCGCAAATCTGGAAAGCTCATCAATAACATTGATCAGCTTATTGCGGATCAGATGAAGTGCCTCTGTCATAATGATAACATCGGTATTATCTCCAACATAACAGGAGGTTGCTCCCAGATGGATGATTCCCTTTGCCTTCGGACACTGAACACCATACGCATATACGTGGGACATAACATCATGACGTACCTGCTTTTCTCTCTCCTTAGCAACATCATAATTGATATTATCAGCCTGGGATTTCAGTTCCTCAATCTGCTCCTTTGTGACAGCAGGATTGCCGTTTTCATCCAGAAGACCAAGTTCATTCTCTGCCTCAGCAAGCGCAATCCATAAACGTCTCCAGGTTTTGAATTTCTTGTCCGGAGAGAATATGTACTGCATTTCTCTGCTGGCGTATCTCTCAGACAGTGGACTTGTGTATCTGTCGTTGCTCATATCTAACCTCATTTCCGTGCCTTTCACACTAATTTCTATTTATCATAATCTCCACGGATATCCTCCTGCGGCGGATCCACAGGATAATTTCCGGAGAAACATGCATTACAGTATCCCTG
Source organism: Jutongia sp. (assembly GCA_050873905.1). Classification (GTDB taxonomy): domain Bacteria; phylum Bacillota; class Clostridia; order Lachnospirales; family Lachnospiraceae; genus Jutongia. Next base: position 1,389 of record JBNMJP010000010.1, read on the forward strand.
ATCTCCATCGATCAACTCACTGAGTCTGTTCAGATCGAGATATCCCAGGGAATCTGCACCGATCATTTCGGCGATCTGCTCTACTGTATGGCTGAATGCTGGTAATTGATCGCTGGACGGTACATCTGTTCCAAAATAACATGGATATTTAAATGGTGGTGAGCTGATGCGTACATGCACCTCGCTTGCCCCTGCATCCTTTAACATCTTCACAATGCGGGCACTGGTCGTTCCGCGGACAATGGAATCATCTACCATGACAACACGCTTACCACGGACAATCTCCCGAAGCACATTGAGCTTTACCATCACACTGGACTCTCTGGCTGACTGCTTTGGCTTAATAAATGTCCGACCCACATAGCTGTTTTTGACAAATGCGGTACCATATGGAATACCTGACTCCAATGCAAAGCCCATGGCTGCTGCATTTCCTGACTCGGGAACACCTACAACAATATCAGCCTCTACCGGATGTGTCTGTGCCAGAATCCTTCCGGCAATAATACGGGAGCTATGTACACTGATTCCATCAATATAGCTGTCCGGTCTTGCAAAATAAATATACTCGAAAATACATTTTGCGTGGTTTTTAGTCATCAGAGACTTGTCCGATGAAATCCCTTCCGGTGTAATGGTGACGATCTCTCCCGGCTCTACATCACGGATAAATTCCGCTCCAACGGTATCTAACGCGCAGGACTCACTGGAAAGCATATAGGCTCCGTCTCTCTTGCCGATACAAAGCGGGCGGAATCCAAATGGATCTCTGGCTCCGATCAGCTTTCGCGGACTTGCCACAACCAGGGAATAGGCTCCCTTGATCTTTTTCATGGCTTCCTTGACTGCTTCCTCAACCTTGCCCACCTTTAACCGCTCTCTGGCGATCAGATAAGCGATCACCTCAGAGTCAATGGAGGTCTGGAAGATTGCTCCACTTAACTCCAGCTCTCTTCGAAGCTCCAGTGCATTGACCAGATTGCCGTTATGCGCCAGAGAAAGTGTGCCTTTAATGTAATTGAGTACCAAAGGCTGGGTATTCTCTGCAATGCTGGCACCTGCCGTAGAATAACGGACGTGGCCGACTCCGATATCTCCCTTCATCTTTCCGAGGTTTTCCGCATTGAACACCTCGTTGACAAGTCCCATTCCTTTCACGGAAGAGGAATTGCGTGGGGGACCGTCTGTACGGCTTACTGCAATACCACAGCTCTCCTGTCCTCTGTGCTGGAGGGAAAACAGTCCGTAATAGATCGTAGATGCTACATCTCTGCCTTCCATATCGTACATTCCAAATACTCCGCACTCTTCTCCAAGCTTTGGTTCTTCCGCCTGATGAAGCAGGCAGCCGGAACAATGGCATTTTTCACATGATGTCTGTTTGTTACATTTGGTATGCTCACTCATTTTTGTCTCCATTCTTATGCAATTGTCCTAATACCCCTATTAACACAAGATATATTATATCAATTCCACGAAAAATCTCAAGACTTGTTTGTAACTTTTTGCGGGTTAGTCCTCCATTTTCTTCTGTGCCGTATCCTCCAGCGTCATAATTCCCTTCTGGAACTTTAATTTGAGAATTCTCTGCACCGTATCATTGAGCCGCTTTTCCGTGATCTTTCCGGACTTCACCTTACTCAGGATCGCATCATAGGCCTCCGGCAGATCTTCCGGCATCAATATAATATCCGCACCGGCATTAAAGGATTTCACAGCAGCCTCCGCCGGAGAATACTTGTCCGTGATACATGCCATATCAAAGGCATCGGTTACGATCAATCCGCTGTAATCCAGTTCTTCCCGGAGGATCGTGGTCATGATCAGCTTGGAAACACTGGCAGGTTCGCTTGTTTCTGTGACCCGGCTGACCGAGATATGGGAAACCATTACAAAATCGGCTCCTGCCTCAATACCGCTCACAAAGGGAACAAAGTCAATTTTTCTAAGCTTTGATATACTGCTGTCAATATCCACACTTCCCTGATGGGTATCGCCACTGGAGGAACCCTGTCCCGGAAAATGCTTCAGCGTGGAGCAGATATTTTCGCTCTCCAGACCTTTTACATATGCACTCACAAACTCTGCCACCTTCTTTGGGTCATCCCCGAAGGAGCGGGTGCCGATCTCACTGTTCATCTCAGAAGTCTTTACATCTGCCACCGGAGCAAAATCCACATTAAATCCCAGCTCCCTGATCTGACGGGCAATCGTAGATGCCATATAATACACATAGTCTGCATCCTGTGTCTTTCCAATCTCTTCCATCGTTGGAAACGTGTCCGTTTTCATTTTCGGATTATTTCCGATCCGGGCAACATCCCCGCCCTCCTCATCAACGCTGATAAACATTGGCAGTGCCGCATTTTTCTGTAATTTCCGGATCAGCTTTTTGGTCTGCTTACGATTCCATATATTTCTGGAAAATAAGATCACACCTCCCACAGGATATTTCTGAAGGTTTTCTTTCATGGTTTTGGTGATTTTTTTATGCTCAAAATATTCTCCCTTTGTGTCATCCAGCTGTTCCAGATTTACCGTAAACAACTGCCCCACCTTTTCCTCATCTGTCATCAGATCCAGATACTCCAAAGAGGCATAAGTGGCATCCTCATCACTCATACCAATCTGCTCCGGTTCTTCTGTATTCGCTGCAGTTGTAGAGACCGGAGGTTCATAAACATCCCTTTGCTGTGATTTTCCCGGCAGTTCACATCCTGTCAGAATGGTAGACACAAGCAGGCTGACACTAAGACCTGCTGCGCAAAATTTTTTACCATATTTTATTTTCTCGTACCAAATGCCTTTTCTTTCGTGTTCCACTCTCATCATGATCTTTCCATACCTTTCTTTCGATTATTTTATGATGCCGGGATCCAATAGTAATTTAATCCTTGCATTATTTTGGAAACTGTCCAAGCTAGCCTGCATAGGTTAAAAATGTATATATATCCTGTCATATGAAATGACAGAACGGAGGTATTCAATGAGTGACTTAGCAGCAACCGATTGTGGATGTGGATGCAGCAACAATAGCAATGAAGGAGGATGCAGCTGGATCATTATCCTGCTTCTCCTGTGCTGCTGCTGCGGTAATGGCAACAGTGGTTTTGGCGGTTTCGGAAATGGATGTGGCGACAGCTGCTGCAGTTCCATTATCTGGATCTTACTTATCCTGTGCTGCTGTGGAAACGGCTTCTAACAGCACGCCATCCATCTGATCTGGGCAGGTTATCCTGTCGGGATTCCAACTGTGGGGCCACCCTTTTCCGGGTGGCCTTTTGTCCTTACCATCGCCCCTTCATAATTCTCTGACGACAGGCCTCACATTCCCGGTCGATCTCATAAATCGTATCCTCCTCGATGACCAGATCATCATCCCTGTTTCTGTTTTGACGATTTTCTATCCCCTGTCCTGACGGCATTGATTCTTTTCTTTTTTCCATTCCATAATAAAAGTATCTCATACTGCCTCCAATCTATCCCCGGGAATCATACCCAGCAGATCATTATGTAATGACAGCTTCATATATTATGTAAATCTCTTCGCCAATACTCCGGATTTATATTATAATATGCAGCCGGATCCATTTTGTCTCATTTCTCTGAAAAAATCCGGAAACTGTCCAAGCATAAAGACATAGTATGAAATTGTAAATATAATTCTCTGTCAATGGATTCTGACAGAATGGAGGTTTTCATGAGCGATTTAACAGCAACCGGTTGTGGCGGCGGATGTTCTGACAATGGAGGATGCAGCTGGATCATCATCCTTCTTCTCCTCTGCTGCTGTTGTGGTAACGGCAACAATGGATTTGGTGGTTTTGGAAATGGTGACGGTTGTGGCTGTAATTCCATCCTTTGGATCCTGATCCTCTGCTGCTGTTGCGGGAACGGTTTCTAAAAAATACGTATTTGGAAAACAGGAATACTTCTAAGGCTGCAAACTCACAGTCTTAGAAGTATTTTTAATTTTTCCAAAAATCCTGAATCCGGTCAAGACGGGATGTCATCCCCAAAAGAATCATATCCAATACACAGATTGCAGTCATCGCCTCCACAACCACAACTGCCCTCGGTACAATGATCGGATCATGGCGTCCCTTAATGGAAATGCCAATCTCCTCCCCATCACGATTAACCGTCTGCTGCTGTCTGGCAATAGACGGAGTCGGTTTGATGGCTGCCCGGAGTATGATGTCACTGCCATCACTCATGCCTCCCAGAATACCACCGGCATGATTTGTTGCTTTCGCAATCTTTCCATCCCTCCCTGTACAGAAGGAATCATTATTCTCCGAACCAAAAGACTGCGCTGCCGCAAAACCATCTCCGATCTCAATCCCCTTCACAGCTCCAATGGACATCACTGCCTTTGCCAAATTCGCATCCAGCTTTTCAAAAACCGGCTCTCCAATCCCGGCAGGCATTCCCTTCACAATACATTCGATCACACCACCTGCAGAATCCTGTTCCTGCATTTTCTGTTCCAAAAGGATCTCTGCCTTTTCAGATGCTTCCAGGTCCGGCATATAAAGCGGGCTTTTCATAATATTTTCCAGAGATGCATTATTCATATCTTCAGAAATATTTCCTATACTTTTCGTATATGCCTGCACCTGTATCCCCAGACTCTTTAACAGCTCCTCCGCAATGGCTCCGGCAGCCACTCTGCCAATAGTCTCCCGTCCGGAGGAGCGGCCGCCTCCACGGTAATCCCGGAAACCATACTTCTGATCAAAGGTATAATCCGCATGTCCCGGTCGGTAATACCCCGCAATCTCGGAATAATCCTTTGATCTCTGTGTCTTATTATATACCACCAGAGAGATGGGAGTTCCTGTAGTCTTTCCCTCAAAGATACCGGACTGGATCTCCACCAGATCCTCCTCCTTGCGCGGGGTGGAATATCTTGTCTGTCCCGGCTTTCTGCGGTTCAGATACTTCTGTATCTTCTGCTCATCCAGCTCCAGTCCTGCCGGACAACCGTCCACGACCACACCAACACCCTTTCCGTGGGATTCCCCCCATGTTGTCACTTTAAATATCGTTCCAAATGTAGATCCTGCCATTGTAATACCGTACCTTTCATTTACATTTTCAGATTTTTCTTTTATCATACCATATCTGCCCCCGAAATGTATACAGAACAGATAAACGCAGCAGAAACTCTACATAAGCAGATCCTGCTGCGTCATTTTCAACGGATTTCCTTTCGGAAACATTTTATGCTATAAGCGGATTTTCTTCACACTCTGCTCCAGTCCATATGCAATATCCTTCAGCTGCGCCGCATTTTCTGAAATGTCGATCACAATATTACCAACTTCAACTACAGATGCGGAAGTTTCCTGACTGCTTGCTGCATTTTCCTCAGCGATTGCAGACAGATTCTGAACCACATCAACCACCTTGCTTCGGGAATCGTCCAGATTTTCTGTTTTTCCTGTGATGTTAACGACACTGTTCATTGCGTTGGAAACACCCCGATCCACCTGCTGGAACATCTCATCTGTCTGTGTCATCTTATCACTCTGCTCATCCATAATATCACGAACCTGCTGCATTGTCTCCACTGCTCTTGTAGAATCCTTGATCAATGCCGATGTGATCTCGGCGATCTGGGTTGCTGATTCATTGGACTGCTCCGCCAGCTTCTGGATCTGGGAAGCAACTACGGCAAAGCCTCTTCCCTGCTCTCCGGCTCTGGCCGCCTCAATAGAAGCATTCAAGGATAACAGATTGGTCTCCTCCGCAATGGAAGCGATCAATGTGGTTGCCTCTTTGATCTTCTGAGCCGACGCATTGGTAATATTGGTCTGCTCATAAATCTCCTCAATAGAAGTCTTGGTCCGCTCATTCACAGACATCAGTTCATTTAAAATAGTCATGGCATGATCACTGGAGTTTTTCATACTCTGCGAGTTATTTTCGAGAAGCTCTGCTTCCCGGTTGGTCTCCTCGATCATGTTACCCATATTGATCACATGCTCGGTGGCATTCTGTGTCTCCTGTGCCTGACTGGTGGCTCCGGTCGCAATATCTCCCACCGCACTTTCTACCTGAGAAACCGTTTTGGAGGTTTCGGAAGCATCCTTATCCAGACGCTCCGATGCACTAAAAAGATCCGAACTCTTCTGCTGGATCTCCTCCACCATAGCAACAAGCTCCCGGCGAAGCTCTGCCACAGAACGGCTCATAACTCCCGTCTCATCCTTACGGCTGACTAACTTCTCAGACCCCGGAGTCGGAGTGAAATCCATACGTGACATTTTACCTACAATGGCTGAAATCTTGCTGATCGGACGCAGACTTGCAGAAATCAATATTAATGATACAAGCATCATAATGATGATCACTGCTACAGAAGCACCGATACTGATATATGTAACTTTATTCAATGGTGCCAGGATCTCGCTCTGATCAGCAGAAACCACCAATACAGAGGAGCACGCCTCGTCTACATAGTATGCCGCATACTTCTGTACTCCGTTAAAATCATAGGATGCCACCTGTACCTCCGGTCTCTTACCCTGCGCCATCTGGGCAACGACGCCCTTGATCACTGCATTCTCCACCGGCTTTCCAATCTTATCTGCCGTTGGATGATACTGCATGGTACCATCGGCTGTTACAACATATGCATAGCTGGATTCAATACCATCCAGTCCCACATTCTGAAAAGAATTCTTTAATGTCTCAGGATCCTTAAGCTTGATCTGCTTTCTCATCATTTCCAATGTTGCGCCGTTGCTTACGGTCACATCATGCAGATAGCTTTTCGTCTGATCCAGAAGTGTGCTTTTGGCCTCCGGAATCACTAATGCCAATATGATCACTGCTGCAATAATAACCGCACCCGCTGTCAGCAATGATATCCGAAATTTCAGAGAGTGTAAAAAAGTAACCTTGTCTTTTCGGACAATTTTTTCTTTTTCTGGTTTCTTATCACGTTTCATACCAGTTCAACCTCCTGCTCATCACATTATATTACTTTTATTTTACCACGCTTTTGCATGGCTTTTCAATACCCTTTCAATATGCCTTCAACTGTTTCCACATATAATTATAATACTCCTCCATATCCTTTCCAAGATAACGGAACATCTCACAATTTTTCACCACATCCTCCGACTGAAAGATCACCGGATCATCTGCCTTTTCCTCCGGATCAATCTCGTCCAGAACAGCCGTATTCGGAGTCGAATAATATACATATTCAAAATTCTTCATGGCAATGTCCTTGCGACAGAGAAAATCAAGAAACTTTAACGCTCCTTCATAGTTCTCCCCATCCTTCGGGATCACCCAGCTGTCCATCCAGACATCGGAGCCCTCCTTTGGCACCACAAACTCCAGATCCTCATTGTAATCCCTGGCAAGTCCCGCCTCCCCGGAGTAGATCACTGCCATGGCAGCCTGCTCGTTTGCCATATCATCCCACACTTCATCCACCAGATAGGACTGCACCAGATCTTTCTGCTCCAGCAGAAGCTTCTGTGCCTCCTTCAACTGCTTTTTATCTGTGGTATTGATGGAATATCCAAGCTGACGCAGTGCCGGCACAAAGCTGTCCCTGACACTGTCCTGCATAATGATATTATCTTTGTAATCCTTTCTCCACAGATCCTTCCAGCTGTCCGGTGTAAAATCAAGCAGCTTCGGATTATATAAGATACCTACCGTCCCCCAGAAATACGGAACACTGTAAGAATTATCCGGATCAAAATTCCGGGATAATTTCCAATAGGTTTCCCCGATATTTCCGGCATATTTCAGCTGATCCATATCAATGTTGCGTACATCCTTTTCCTGAATCATTTTATCCAGCATATAATCGGAACAACAGATCAGGTCGTAATGGATCGTGCCGTTTTTGTATTTAGTGTACATAGCTTCCGGTGTCAGAAACTCCTCATATGCCACTGAAATTCCTGTTTCCTTCTCAAACTCCTTCAGCACATCACGGTCAATGTAATCTCCATAATTAAATACCACGATCCTTTTATCCGCCGTCTGCCCGGAAGTTCCACACGCAGTAAGCAGTCCGGAAGCTGCCAGAAGTACCGACATCCCCGCTGCCGTACATTTCTTCCACATCATACTATGCTTTCTCATGATGTCTGCCTCCTTTCCTGCCGCGGATACCATCCACTTTTTTCCAGGCTTTCCGGTTCATCAGGAAAAGCACCAGTAAAACCAGCAGAAATACAATGGTGGACAGTGCATAAAGCTCTGTCTGAATGCCCTTGCGGTACTCCGCATTGATCATGGTAGACATGGTATGGATTCCCGGTGCTTTTGTAAAATATGTCACCGAAAAATCGTCCAGAGACATGGTAAAGGAAAGCATAAACCCTGCCACAATGCCCGGCACCAGCTCCGGAAGCACAACCTTCCAGAATGCATATGCCGGAGATGCCCCCAGATCCAGAGCTGCTTCATACATGCTGGTGTTCAGATGCATCACCTTCGGCTGCACACAAAGCACCACATAAGGAATGATCAGTGTAATATGTGCGATCAGCATGGTCCAGAAGCTCAGATCCACAAACCGAGAAAACAGAAGCATTAATGCCACACCCGTGACAATATCTGCATTTAGCATCGGGATATTGGTCAGCCCCATAAGCCAGGTTCTGGAACGCTTCTTCATGCCAAGCATCCCAATACATGCCATGGTCCCAAGGATCGTGGATACCAGTGCTGCTCCTGCCGCCAGCAGGATTGTTGTTCCCAGTGCCTGCATGATCATATCATTATGAAAAAGCCTGCCATAACCTTCCAGAGAAAAGCCTCCCCAGACAGCTTTATTCCGGGGCGATGCATTAAAGGATGATATGATCAATATAAGAATTGGCAGATAAAGCAGGACTAATGCAAAAATCAGATAAACCCTGGAAGCCGTATCGATCACTTTCTGTTTTACCATAAGCTGCTCTCCCCCTCCTCTCCGTCAAAGAACCGGTAGATCACCATACTGATCAGAATCAGTACCATCAGGCTTAACGAAAGACCGGAGCCGGCATGAATATCCGCATATCCGGAATTAAATGCCTGCTCAATGACATTTCCGATCAGATATACCTTGCCTCCGCCCAGCATCGAGGCAATAACAAACTCACTGATAGACGGCACCATTACCATGGTGATACCGCTGACCACACCGGGAATACTCAGTGGGATAATGATCCGGCGCAGGATTGTCCATCGGTCTGCACCCAGATCCTGTGCCGCATGGATCACGTCATTATCTATCTTGACCAGCGCATTATAGATTGGAAGCACCATAAACGGCAGATAATCATATACCGTACCAAGGATAACTGCCCAGATTGTATTCATTAAATGCACCTTTCCAAAACCAAGTGCTGTTAAAATTTGATTTAATATCCCGTTATTAAGCAATATTAATCGCCACGCTAATGTTCGCAACATGAAATTCATCCACATAGGCAGGATAAAGATCATGACAATAAAGCTGTTTTTATTACTGGAACAATTCCGCAGGATCAATGCCAGCGGAAATGAAAGCACCAGACAGATCACCGTTACCAGTAAAGACATCCCGATACTGCGAAGAAACGGTTTGCCATTGACCGGATCAAGGATCGCAGCCACATTTGACAATGTAAAGGAGCCATCCGCCCCTGTAAAAGCATTATAAACCAGCAGAACCAATGGAACCACAGTAAAAAGCAGCATCCACATCAGATAGGGCCCTGCCAGAAGTCTTTTCCCGAATCTCTTCATGTCTATCCCTCCATTATTACTTCACTGCTTAATCCTCGTAATGCTCCTGCTCCTCGTCCTCCGATTCCGGCTTGTGCATGATCTGGATATTAAACGGATCCACCCAGATCCCCACTTCTGTTCCCGGCTCCTTTAAAACGGTGCTGTGCACCAGCCATTCAAAGCCTGCTGCCTGCACCTCCATCTCATAGTGAACCCCCTTAAAGATCGCTGAGGTCACCCGTCCTTTGATAATACCCTTAGACGGCTCTGTCAACACAATATCCTCCGGACGGATCACTACATCCACCGGCTGGTTATTACCAAAGCCTTCATCCACACAGACAAATCTGGTACCGAGAATGTCCACAAGACGGTCTTCTACCATCGTAGAACCAATAATATTACTCTCTCCGATGAAATCTGCCACAAATGCATTCTGCGGCTCATTATAAATATCCTCCGGTGTACCGATCTGCTGGATATAGCCCTGATTCATAACTACAATAGTATCCGACATGGTCAATGCCTCTTCCTGATCATGAGTGACATATACAAAGGTAATACCCAGCTCATTCTTTAACCGGATCAGCTCATACTGCATATCCTGGCGCAGCTTCAGATCCAGAGCACCAAGAGGTTCATCGAGAAGCAGAACCCGCGGTTCATTAACAATAGCTCTGGCAATGGCAATACGCTGCTGCTGTCCGCCACTGAGAGAGTCCGGCATTCTCTTTTCATAACCATCCAGATTCACTAGCTTTAAAGCATATTTTACCTTGTCTCTGATATAGCTTTTTGATTTATTTTTAATTTTTAATCCAAAGGCAATGTTTTCCTCAATATTCATATGAGTAAAAAGTGCATACTTCTGAAACACCGTATTGACCTGTCTCTCATTCGGCGGAAGCATGGTAATATCTTTGCCTTCAAAGATCACTTTTCCTTTATCGGGTGTCTCAAAGCCTCCCAGAATACGAAGGGTTGTCGTCTTTCCACATCCGCTGGGACCCAGAATCGTTAAAAATCTGTTTTCGTTTAAATATAGATTTAAGTCATCTAATATCACTTTATCTCCATAGCTTTTAGAAATTCCAATCAAGTCAATTAATTTTTTTGCCATTTGTGCCTCTTTTCTCTGTTGTTTTCAGCGAAAGCTGCCCTTGCGTAACATTATAATTATACAATCTCTGCAATGGTTGTCAATCATATTTCCCCGCCTTTTGCATATTCATATAACAGCACAAAAAACAGACAGAAAGGAGTCGATCGTATGACCACAGAAGAAAGAGAACGGCGTATGGCAATGCTCCGCGCCGCCCAGCCCTACACATCAGGACAGCAGCGATATGCTCTGGATCTGCTGCTACAGGCAAATGCCCTGATCAACACCGCCAGAGGCGGCATGGCAGGGGATCTGGAAGCCTGTGAAACAGCTGCCCAGCCGGAGGAGATGCTTCTGCATATGCAGGAATACTGCACTCCAAGAGAATCCGATCTGGTTCAGATGATCCTTAATTTTATAAAAGCAAGCCATCTTTTCCAGAATTACTGGGAGTTTATGGCTGCCCAGAGTCCCTCTGATGCCCCCGGCGACCTCCAGGCTGCCGGACTTGGTATGCCCTCCGCCAATCCACTACAAATGCTGTTACAGCTTTTGGGAGGCTTTGGAGGTATTGGAACAGCCGGTGGAAACAATCATCTTATGGAATTTCTCATCACGCAGCTTTCCCCGGAACAGCAGCAGCTTTTTGAACAGCTTCGCAGCTTTACAAATGAAACCGGAAATGATGAGGAACAATAAATTATATCGACAGATATTCAGAAAGGAATGGTAATCATTATGGAATCTTGGCAGCAAAACGAAGCTTTTCGTTCTATGGATCCCAAAAAACAAAAAATGATCGAACAGCTTGCCGCTTCCCTGCAGGGAAAGAAACTTACCGAAGCTCTCCCGCTGCTGACTCAATGGAAAAGAACCATGCAGCAGGAAAATATTCAGTTTACTCCGGAAGAAAATCAGATCTTAACTGCAATTTTTTCAGCACAGCTGACACCACAGCAGAAAAAACAATTTGAATTTATCAAGAATGCGAACCGAAATCGCAAATAGATTGCAAAAAACATTATGGACGTAGTTTATCTATTCATGAAAGCCCATATTTTCTACTTTCCATCCGGAAGCGAAGGTGTGACCATTATGTTTACCATCTGGCGCACTTCGTCCTCCGGCATTTTCAAGTCCGGAACACAGATCACCGGAATTCCCGCTGCCACTGCGGCACGGATTCCATTTTCAGAATCCTCCAGTACCACAGCCTGCTCCGGCTTGAGGCCGCAAAGCTGTGCCGCCTTCAGAAAGATATCCGGCTCCGGCTTTGACTTTTCTACCATTTCTCCTCCAACGATCACAGAGAAATACTCACGGATTCCCGCCCCCTCCAGATACCGTTCTACAATATCCGATCTGGTGGAGGATGCCACTGCCGCTTTTAAGCCCTGACGACGGATCCACTGAAGCAGTGTCACAATGTCGGGCTTTAACTCCAATCCCACTGTTGCAGCAATGGCATCCACATGCTCTCTCGCCTGGCGTCCCAGCTCTGCAAATGGATAATCGGCACCATATTCTGTGAGCATCAGTTTCTCCAGTGCTTTCCCCGTAAGTCCAAGACTTCTGCAGTACACCTCCCTGCTGAGCCGATAACCCCGTTGTGCCATCACAACCGCCAGCTGCTCCATAAAAAGCCGCTCCGTATCAAAAATAAGTCCATCCATATCAAAAATAAATCCCCATGCGGATCCAAAGCTCTGTGCTGCTTCCAATAAATTGTGGCATTCTCTCATATCACTGCTTTCCTCCTAATAATTTCCTGTGCTGCGGTATTCTCTCGGTGTACACCCGATCGTCTGCAAAAACACTTTATTAAAATAACTGATATTATTAAAACCTGACAGATTGGCAATTTCCCCGATCTTCTTATCTGTATCCTGAAGCAGACGACAGCTTTGCAGAATACGGTATCTCATGAGATACTGCATCGGAGACATTTTCATGGTCTGCTTAAAGATCCGGCAAAACTGCCCCTCACTCATGGGCAGCATCTCCGCCAGCTCCGATAACGTGATCTCATATGCAAAATTTTCTTTCATATACTTTACTACGGGCTCCAGCCTGCCGGTCTCTCCCGGTTCATCCCGCTTAGACACCCGTACGCTCTGTCTGTTTAAGCGGTCCCAGATTCCTATAATATGACTTCGAAGCATCAACTCATACGGCTCTGTATCATGCTCCGGACAGGCATACAGCTCCCGGAGAAGACGAAGCACCTGGCTCTGCCAGCCGCCATCATCCCACAGAGCTTCCATCTCCGGCTGTACAGACATGCGCCGCCGATTTGCTGGGTCCTCGAACTCCGGGCGATATGGAAGCTCCGGACACCTTACGGATATAAACTCCGGAAAAACGATCTTGCCATCCAACACCGGTTTCAGATATTTTCTTCCAAACCGGCTGTGAATATCCTCATGAAGAAACTGATAATGAAAATCTATGGCAAAAAAACTACAGGACTTCCCATCCACTGCCCTGGCCGAATGAAGCAGGTTGGAATTGATAAAAACACCGTCTCCCTCCCGAAGAAGGTACTTCCGGTCCTCAATCTCAAAATCAATCTCTCCCTCTGTGACCATCAACATCTCAAACTCCTGATGCCAATGAAGATAAAAGATCACATCCGTCCCTGCCGGATAGCTCATTTTATGCAGCCCAACCGGCAGCTCTGCCGTACCATGCTGCTGTTTTTCCTCGTATTGCTTTTTTCTCGCCATCCGGAACACCTCCTTCCTGCGTCCGCTTTTTCTCCTTGCATCATATTATAGTAGATAATCTGCCAAAACTCAACGTAACATTTACAACCCCGGACACAAATGCTATACTGTGGATGCAGTATTTGCAGAATATACTATAGAAACGAGGCAGTCATATATGATCGAGCATAAAGAACATTTTCACGGAAGTGACCTTGAAAAAATAGAAGCCATTTACGGCATAAAAAAAGAGGACATTACCAGCTTTTCTGCCAATGTAAATCCTCTGGGTATCTCCTATAAGCTTCGTGAGGGCCTGATGGAACATATCGATGCCATCACCACATATCCCGACCGGGAATATACCAGTCTCCGCAAATGTATTGCAGAATACACCGGCACGGATTACCGCAATATTCTTGTGGGAAACGGCTCCACGGAGCTGATCTCTCTGGTGATCCAGTTACAGCATCCCCGGAAGGCACTGATCGTAGGACCGACCTATTCCGAGTACGAGCATGAGCTCAGTCTGGAGGGCGGACGTTCCCATTATTTCCGGTTAAAGGAAAATGACGATTTCCAGTTAAATATTGATGAATTAAAACAGGCTCTGGACCGGGATATTGATCTCCTTGTCCTGTGTAATCCAAACAATCCTACCTCTTCCCAGATTGACCGTCAGAGTATGCGTATCATTCTGGATACCTGCAAGGAAAAGGGCATTTTTGTCATGGTAGATGAGACATATGTAGAATTTTCAGAAAAAGCAGACCAGATCACTTCGATCCCTCTGACCAACTACTATAATAATATTATTATCCTCCGGGGAATCTCCAAATTCTTTGCAGCCCCCGGACTCCGCCTTGGTTACGCCATCTGCGGTAACCATCAGCTTCTGCAGGAAATTGACAGTAAAAAGAACCCGTGGACCATCAATTCCCTTGCTGCTGTTGCCGGTGAGATCATGTTCCAGGATAAAGAATATATTGAAGATACAAAAAATCTGATCTCATCGGAACGTGAACGGATCTGCCGGATCCTGGACACCTGTCCTTCCATAAAATATTACCCGCCTCATGGAAACTTTATTCTTGTGCGTATCCTGCGGGACGATGTTACATCCATGGATCTCTTTGAAGCAGCGATCCGAAAAGGTCTGATGATCCGTGACTGCTCCACCTTCCCATTCCTGGATAATAAATACATCCGTTTCTGTTTTATGAATCCATCCGACAACGATGCACTGCTAAAGGTACTTTTGGAACAACTTAATAAGTAAAAATGGGCAAAACCATTTTCCTATATCCAAAAAAATCCCACAGGCTCAACGGCTTGTGGGATTTTATCGTATCAACAATTATTTCTTCTTGGCAAATAAAGTTCCTACCGGCTGATCCTCAAAAAGATCATAGAGCTTGTGGGGATTTTTGCCATTCATAAGCACCACATCAATATCCGCCGCATGAGCAATCTCCACGGCCTTGATCTTCGTTGCCATGCCACCGGTCCCAAGCGCAGAACCTGCTCCCCCTGCAAGGCTTCGGATATCATCTGTGATCTCTTCCACCTCTGGGATCAGATTGGCATTTTCATGAACATGGGGATCCTTGTCATACAGACCGTCAATATCGGACATGATCACCAACAGATCTGCATTGGCGATCGTCGCCACATTGGCCGCCAGAGAATCATTCTCGCCAACCTCCAGCTCCAACTCATCGATCGCCACCGTATCATTTTCATTGACAATAGGGATCACACCCTGGGATAACAGTCTCTCCATGGAATTAACTACATGCTGTCTGCGATCCTCCAGCAGAACATATTTTGTCAGAAGCACCTGCGCCACCACAATACTATAGTCTGCAAAAAATTTATCATACATATACATCAGCTCACACTGTCCCACGGCTGCGCATGCCTGTTTGCCCGGTGTATCAGACGGTCTTTTGGTCATGCCGAGCTTGCCCATGCCAAGGGCGATCGCACCGCTGGATACCAGCACGATCTCATGACCTGCATTCTGCAGATCCGCCAGTGTCTTGACCAGATTTTCCACACGACGGATATTCAGACGTCCTGTGCGGTGGGTCAGTGTTGATGTTCCTACCTTTACAACGACTCTTTTTCTCTCACTTATCTTTCTCACAATGATTCTCCTCTTCTATCCGGATATCCGCAAGCCGTAATCTATCATCTCCCGGTTTGCATCACCTGTCTATCTTACCTCTAGTTCTTATCCTCCGTCAATAGAAAATCCCGTCTCTTTTCTATTTTCATGAATAATATTTTTCTATTTTGCGTGTTGAAAGAATCAACGATACCAGCGAAATCACAAGCTGAACCGCAACACTGGTCAAACACCAGTGTTCCAAAAGAAAATCCGGCAACGGTCCAAGCAGACAAAGGAGTTTCTGAAATCTATCCCCATATCCCATCTGATCTGTCAGCAGAGATGCTATTGTAACCAATGGATTACAAAGCAGGATCAGCACCACCCATCCAAATCTGCTTCTTCCCTCCATATACCTGCCTCCACGATAAGCATGGAGAATAAAATATATCACTCCCACAACCAACGGTGTTCCCAGAGAGATTCCCAAAGAGGCCATGTAAGCTCTGATCCCTGCCACATTTGTTTTTCTTAAAAATGTGGACAGACACACGCCCATACTGCCTATAAAAACAGACTCAACCAGGATCAGAAGAAGAAACTCCGCCAGATGTTTCTGCTGAATCCCCCCAATAATAAAGGCCACCGCCAGAAATGGCACTCCGGCGATCACTAAAAGAAGCACCAGACAGATTGAGGAAAGAACTTTTCCCACGACGATCTGTGATGCATCCACCGAAGTTGTCAGCAAAAGCTCCATGGTCTGATTCTCCCATTCTGTTGCAATGCTTCCGGCCGCAAATGAAGGAACCACCAAAAGCACCGTCCCCCCCAGAATGCCTGCCAAAATAAAATATAAATATGCAACTCCCGAATAATCCATGATATGATTCCATCCGGTCCGAAGTACGATTTTGTAACCGACTCCCGTCACCACCGCCAAAAACACCTCATACACCATCATCCATCTATAAAGCCTGCGAGAGCCCGCATAATGTTTCATTTCCCGATATAAAAACGGATTCCACTGTATTTTCATACGAATCTAACATTCCTTTCTACTTAGCCCACAAACCTTGGACCGCAGACGCAAAGTTTCCGTGTACTTTTTCATTCTGTCAGTCTCCAAAAAACGGATTCCAGATCACTTTTTCCTCTCTGAAAGGAAATAACAGGTACTCCTTCCTGCAACAGACACCTTAAGATCCTCACCTGATCCTCCTGCGTTCCTTCAAATCCTGCGAGTATTTTATTTCCGTCTATAGATATACGTGTAATTGTTTTTTCCGCTTTCAGCACCTCCACCGCTTTTGCATTTTCCTCTGCTATAACAAGCTCCAGAGGATTCGAACGGTTCACCTGCTCCGAAATCTCTTCCAGGGTTCCCTGTACCACAATATTTCCCTGCTGCAGGATTCCCAGACAATCCTCCTCCCCGGTCAAAGATGACATTCCGGGGGAACTGATCAGAATTGCCTTTCCCATATCCCGTATCTGCAGCAGCAACGCCTCCACTTCTTTTCGTTCTCTTACGTCCGGATCCGCCAAAAAATCATCCAGAACCAATACATCCGGATCCAGCAAAAGACATCGGACCAGTGCAAGTTTTTTCTTAATTTCCGGCTTCTGCAGATCCACCTGCTCCTGTCTTTTTTCCAAAAGACCTGCCATTTCCAGAAGTTCTTTTATTCTCTTCCCGGTTACATCCTCATATTGTCCATATAATCTTCCAAAATATTCCAGATATTCCTCCAATGTCATGTCCCGATATCTGCCAAACTGTTTTGGAACATACCCCAGTTTTTTTCGGGCTTCTTCCGGATCACGGGAAAGTGCTTTTCCGTCAATATAGATTTCTCCCTTGTCCATTGGGATCAAACCTGCAATCATACGGCATAATGTTGTTTTCCCTTCCCCTGCAGCGCCCGTCAGACCATATATCCTGCCGTTTTGCACCTCCAGGCTCAGGTCACGGAAAACCACCTTTTGCTTATAGCTTTTCCCTACTTTCTGCAATTTCAGCATCATCCATCACCTCCACGAAGTATACGATGGGCCTCTCCTGTTGTCTTCTCCGAACGGATATCCCCCGACAGTTTCACCATTACCCCTGTTTCACCTGATCTGACACCGGAAATCTGTTCTATCCCTCCAAGCATATTCTGCTGTTTCGCTTTTTGCGTATCATACCAGCCTGTTATTTCCTGCCCTTTTGGAAGGAATCCATAAAAAACGGTATCCGAATTATCTGTACTTTTGATACATGCTTCCAAAAGAGACCAGCGTCTCCGGATCCTCTCCTGAGTCATTTTATGTTTTGATATTCTTCCAAACAGCTTGTTGGCAAACTTTTCATAAGTATTCTCCCCATCCACATACTCTCCTGTTACCCGGTTAATTTCTTCTATCGTACAAACCTCTTTTCCCGATATATCACCCAGATAGTACAAAACTCCTCTGTGATAAACAATACAATCTTCTAAAGGGTATGCAAATTTGTTTTTTACACTGCCTAAAAGCTGCATATCAACAATGGATATCTTCACTTCCACGTTCCCTTCCAATCTCACTGTGGTTTTACTTTGCAAATTAATCCCCTGAAAACATGGTACTTTTCCCAAACAAAACGTAGTTTTTCCTTCCCCCTGCCGCATTGTCATCTCCTGCCGGATCTGCTTTTCTGTATTCTCTGTAATGTTACCGTAATCTAACAACGGCCCACCATCCATCGCAAGGTCATACTGTCCCGCCTGATCATTCATCACCCGAAAATGACTTGTCAGCAATCCAACCCCTTTTTCATCCATTTCGATCTGATTCAAATAATTAATACATTGTCCCTCCAAACGGGTACTGGTTCCGGTCAGATAGATCAACAAAGAAAATACCAGGGCACTCACGGGTACAATTCCCCATATCATCATCCGACGACGTTTGGACTTTCTTATAAAATGAGCAGCCACGGGACCGATCAGCAGAATGTATATGCCAAGATAAACCATATACAGCTTTAAATTCGGTAATTTATTCCAGTCCGTAACATGAAGGCCACTATTAATAATGCCTGCCTCTGTTTTCTCTTTCTGCACACTTTCCGCTGCAGTCTTTCGATCGGCACGATGATCTAAGACCGTCGTTTTCACACAATTTCCCTGAACATCCCAGTATTGAGACGGAAGCTGCAGAGAGACTCCACTGACAATAAGCTTCCCCAGGCCAATCGCCTTTTCCTGAAAAATCGGTTTCTTTCCTTTTGTCTCCAATATCACCGAACTTCCCTCGATGTCCAGTTTCTGAAGCTCCCGATGTATTTTTTTTATGGAAATTTTCTGTAGAACTGCATGCCGTTCCATTTTCGTTAAATGAAGAGATAAAAAGTCCTTCAGCATTGTACTACTGAACTGACTGCTTAAATATTGATAAACTTCGCCATCCTGTCGAATGCAGTCGGAAGATTCATCCAAGCGGTTAATTTCTTTTTTCCATTTTTCATAGAGTTCATCGGACAGGTTATTCCTCAGAAAATCTTTTACTTCCTGCCTCTTCGATGCTTCCGCCTCCTTGAGAACCATTTTTCTGACACGCCCCACGTCCCTCCGGTTCACTCCCAGGTTCGTATATATGTCGGTAATTTCCGTTTTTCTCCATTCAAACAGTTTTCCACGAAACGGAGAAATCTCTCTTGCCTCTCCGGAATCCGCCAGCACCAGAGTTCCTCCACTGCGAACCCAGTTGATCAAAGCCCGGATCTGTTCTTCCTTCAGAGTCTGCAGATCGGTATTGGTTGCAATAAAAATATCAAGCCAGTCCAACCCCCGGACATCCACCGGTAATTCTTCCCTGTTGAGATAGGTTACATCGGTATTGGTTCCCTCCAGATACTTCATCTGATCCTCATTATCGCAACAAACACCAATATATGTCCGGTCCTCATCCTGATCATGATCCAGCCGGATCTCCCCGGAATACAACGTCTGGCTCCGCCCCTGCAGTAATGTTATATCCAAAGTAGAATCCTCTGTTCCAACAGGAATATACATACGGATCGTCTGGCTTTTTTTTCCTTCCACCTCAATTATTTTTTCATAAGTTTTCTCCTGATCTGATGAAGAGATCACTGCCCTGAATACACCCGAAAAATCGCCACCGGTGTTTCTGACTTCCGCTGTCAGCTGCATATTTCTTCCATGGCGGACCTTTTCCTGATAGCCTGTTTCTATATTTACGTGAATATTTCCTCTGGTAAAAGCTGCATTCCGGCTCAAATAAGTGTCCTTTCCGGCCAGCTCCGTCTGACGGCTGCCATTTTCCAGACGGTACAACAATGCCATACAGGTAATGACCACCAGGAACCAGAATACACTTTTTGTTACATATTTCCAATATCTTTTCACACTCACGCATCCTCCGTTATTTTCTCCAGTGGAATTTCCACCGAAAAAACAGTCCCCTGCAGGCTGCTCTCCACCGCAATCGTTCCACCATGAAGCGTTATAATTTCTTTAGCAATATTTAACCCCAGTCCCGTGCCTCCGGTTCCCGGTGATCTTGCCCCCTCGACCCGGTAAAATCGTTCAAAGATCATATCCAGGCTTTCCTCCGGTATGATCAATCCATAGTTTGTGACAGAAAACATAACATTCCGTTCCTGTTCCAGCCGGATAATGATCTGCTTGCCATCCCTGCCGTACTTCACCGCATTACTGAGCAGATTTTGCACAGCCCGCGCCATCAGATCCGGATCCACCTCTATTTCCAGTTCCCTGCAGTTTGTCTGAAAATGGCGGGTCAGCTTGTTTTCTTCCAGTAGTGGATAAAATTCTTCTATCATTTGTTCTATCAGCTTTACAAAATCAATCCGATGGCGATGCAATGTAATCTCTCCACTCATTAATTTCGTATAATCAAAAAGATCCTGGATCAGTCCCTCCAACCGGTCAACTTTCTGCGCCGCTACCTCTGCGAAATGCTGCCTCTGTTCCATATTGTATCTTTCCGTATCCATCGCAAGATTCAAATAACCGCTCAGAGAAGTCAAAGGTGTTCTCAGATCATGCGCCAGACAGGCAATCATCTCTTTATTGGACTGCAATGCCTCTCTCTCCGACTCCATCAGTCTTGATAATTCCTCTGTCATATGATGAACGGAACGGGCAATTTCTCCAATCTCATCCTGCCGTTCTACCGGCAGACTTCCCGCTTCTCTATCCCTTGTCATAGAGCTGATGCTGTCAGCAATATCTGACAGATCTCCGGTAACCTTTCTTGTTAAAAGCAGAAAATACAGTATAAACAGTAACAACCCCACTGCCAGCCCCACCACTGCAATCGTGTATAAGGTATCATTTCCAATATTTTCTAAATTACGAAGAAGAGATCCCTTCACACCAGAAATACCTTCCGTCAGATATTCTTCTGTATGACCCGATGTTTTGGAAGAATAATCATACACGGAATTTTGTCTGGACACCCCTAATACCGTGGACATCAGATACAACAGCATTGCCAGTATCCCCTCGGTCGCCCCGGCAAGTAACAGACTGGCAGTTCCGTATAACACCAGTTTCATCCGCAGACTTTTCCATATATTATGCTTCAATTTTATAACCTACTCCCCAGACCGTCTTAATGATCTGTGCCTTTCTCTGCCGTCCCTCCAGTTTTTCCCGCAGACGCCGGATATGTACCATCACCGTATTACTCATATCAAAGCTTTTTTCTTTCCAGACTTTTTCAAAAATTTCATCCGTGCTGAACACCTTCCCCGGATGGGATGCCAGCAGACAAAGGATTTCAAATTCCAAATGGGTTAATCGGACGGAATTGCCAAAAACCTCCACCGAATGAGTATTTTTATCTATATAAAGATTTTCCAGCCGGATCTCGTCATTTTTTTCAGCCGGATCCTGTGCCCCAAACCTTTGATAGCGACGCAGCTGTGACTTTAC